>JANNLP010000818.1:0-1600 GCA_031396905.1 Gemmataceae bacterium | reverse complement strand
GGGTGTGGAAGAAGTGGGACTCGTAATCCATGAAGCCGGTCACGCTCCATGTTCCGTCGCTCCAGCCCAGCCGCGCCCGGTATTTCAACCGCGGACGGGACTCCACGCCAACCTGCGCTACCCCGTTCAAGGCGGCCAGCGTCGTATGGTAGAAGTCGTCGATAATACCGCCCGGAACCTGCGATTCCTGGCTGAGGTAATAGGTGCCGGTGATGCCGGCGTTGAACGCGCCGAGGCTGGCCCACTCCCAGTCGTAGCTGGCCTGCCAATCGATACCCTTGGTCGCCTGCCAGCCGACATTCATGACGCCGCCATCGTTGATCCAGTAGACCAAAGTCCTGACAGTCGACGGCACTTCGATTTCGGGATGGGCGAGCACCGCGTCCACCACTTCCAGGAAGGGCGCGCACGCCGAGGGCGTTGCATTCATCCCCGCGCAAAGCTGTGCGTTGGTGACCGGATCTCGCAGGTCTTCCGGGGTCAAAAAAGCCAAGTTAATGGACGAATCATTGAACCGTCCCGTGCTCGGGTTGCCGAAATTGCGCAAGATGCCGTTGATCTTGACGATGTAGTAGGTCGCCTGGAGGTTCAGGCCGGTGAGAAAGCCGGTGGGCGAATAGTCGAAGCCTACGGACCAGTTGACCGCCTTCTCGGGATCGAGGACTTGCTGCTCGATATTAGTATATTTCCGCATCAAGGTGTCGACCGCGACCTTGCCGCCGCCGTTCAGCGAAATTCCTCCAGGTGTCGCGTTGCATGGCAAGCCGGCCTGGAACAGCTCGTCCGCGGCCGAACCCGCCGGTGGCGCCCCACTTGAGCAAGAGATACTGATGGGGACGGTATTTTGCGTATAGAGGGAACCAAAATTCCATCCCTGCCAGGCGACGTTGGAGACCGGCGAGAATTCGCCGAAATTCGGCGCCCGGAACGATTGCCCCCAGCCGCCGCGGATCGTAAGAGAGTCGATCGGATTCCAGTTGAACGCCAGCTTCGCGTTGCTGGTGCCGCCGACGTCGCTGTACTGGTCATGACGCCAGGAGGCCTCGAACTCCAGCCGCCGCAATAGCGGAAGCGCGTTCTGGTCGCTGAAGATCGGGACGTTTACCTGCGCAAAGCCTGCCCAGACCTGACGCGACTGCGGATCCTGGGTGATGTCGACGGTGGGATTCCTCGGACTCGTTTGGGTCTGCGTGATGAGGAAGTTGTAGGTGGTGAGATTGGCGCCGATCGCCATTTTCACCGTTCCGCCCGGCAGATCGAACAGCGGGCCGTCCGCTTTAATGCCACGCTCCCTGACATGCATGTATTCGGAGGTCTCGTTGATGCCGGAGAGGTAGTTCAGCGTGGTATCCGAGTTGCATGTGTACGCCGTTGGGTCGCAGAACAGGTTCAGATAAGGCACATTGGACGGCTTGGTCCAAGTTGCGATAGCGGGACTCGTGCCGCCGGCAGGAGTCAGCGGTATCGTCCAGCCCAGGGCCGCGGACACCGAGGTTTTGATCACGTCATTTCTGTTGTTGAAATACTCCTTGTCCTTGGTGTGCGAGAAATAGGTCTGCATCGCCCAATCCGCGGGCAGCGCGATGTTCAGGCCGAGCTG
>JANNLP010000817.1:0-5854 GCA_031396905.1 Gemmataceae bacterium | reverse complement strand
CGGCGGCGCGGTGCGAGCGCGATCTGCTTTTCACAGCGTTCCCGTTCGCGCCGGCGGTGGAATTGTTGCATCAATTGATGGAGCTACGGCCGCCGGGGGTTTGCATTTTACAGGCCGAAGATGAATCTGCGGCGGCCGCCATGGCATTGGGCGGGTCGTTTGGCGGTTCGATCGGCGTGACGGCGACGGCAGGGCCTGGCCTGGGAAACATGTCCGACGTCGTCGGGCTTGCTGTCGCGGCTGAACTACCGATGGTGGTGCTTCACGTCCAACGGTGCGGGCCAGCGCTGGGAGTGCCCGGCAAGGCCGAACAGGCAGACCTTTTGCAAGCCATTCATGGCCGCAATGGGGAATCGCCGGTTCCCGTCTTGGCTGTGCGTTCGCCGGCGGATGGATTTGATGTCGTGCTGGAAGCAACGCGATTGGCCACGCGGTATATGACGCCGGTAATCGTGTTGACGGACGTGTTCCTGATGAATGCCTCCGAGCCGTGGCGTGTGCCGGAGGTGACTGCCCTACCCGATTTACAGCCTGCGTCGTCACCAACAACGCCGACCAACGGCAAGCCTTTCCTACCCTATTCGCGCGATGTGCGCCTGGCGCGACCCTGGGCGATACCCGGCACGCCGGGGCTGGAACATCGCGTCGGCGGCCTGGAAAAGGAAGATGGCACCGGCGTGGTGAGTTACGAGGCGGCCGACCACGAACACATGGTGCATGTCCGTGCCCAAAAAGTCGCACAGATCGCGGGAGAGATTCCGCGGCTCACAGTCACTGGGCCAACCAACGCTGACATGCTGCTCATCTCCTGGGGCAGCACTTATGGTC
Organism: Gemmataceae bacterium; assembly: GCA_031396905.1. GTDB lineage: Bacteria > Planctomycetota > Planctomycetia > Gemmatales > Gemmataceae > JAIBBI01. The sequence goes on along the minus strand of JANNLP010000817.1, from coordinate 5,026 downwards.
ACGTGCGCCTTGCCGCTGAACAGTTGCGCGTCGAAGGCCGTTCGGTTGCCCATGCCCACCTTCGCCATCTGAATCCGATGCCATCGAACACCGGTGAAGTGTTGCGACGATATCGCCGCGTGGTCGCGCCGGAAATGAACTGCGGACAACTTGCATCGTTGTTGCGAACTCAGTATCTCGTGGAAGTCGAACCGCTTACCAAAGTTCAAGGTCGGCCTTTCACGTCGGCCGAGGTGTTGTCATGGGTCAAAGAAGCATACCTCCCGCGGGTGTTATCACAGGGAATTGAACTGTGACCACGACGCTGCCAGTGCTGTCGGCCAAGGATTTTGCCACCAACCAGGCGGTACGCTGGTGCCCCGGTTGTGGCGATTACTCGGTATTAACGCAGCTGCAGCATGCGCTGGCCGGGTTGGGCCAACCGCGAGAACGTATCGCATTCATCTCCGGGTTCGGGTGTGCGGGCCGTTTGCCGTACTACTTGAACACCTATGGCTTCCATTCGCTACCCGGCCGCGCGCTGGCACTGGCAGTCGGACTGAAGACCGCACGTCCTGATTTGACGGTTTGGGCGGCCGTCGGCGATGGCGATGCTCTCGGGCCGGGTGCCAGTCAATTGCTCCACGTGATTCGTCGCAACGTGGATATCAAGATATTGTTGTTCAACAACGAAGTTCTCGGCTGCACTCGTGGCCAGGTGTCGCCAGCAACTCGGGCCGGTACACGAACGCGGACTTCTCCGGTGGGCTTCAACGAAAGTGCGCTGAAGCCGCTGCCTTTGGCATTGGCCGCCGGCGTAACCTTTGCCGCCCGCACTGCCGACGTGGACGCCGAACGCTTTACGGATGTCATTCGTCGCGCGACCTACCATCGGGGCACGGCTCTAATCGAGATCTATCAAAACTGCAATGTGTTCAACGACGGTGCATTCGAATACGCCACCGATCCCGGCACCAAGACTGACGTCACCATCAGCCTGGAACACGGGAAGCCGATTCTCTTCGGCGATGGCCGATCACGCGCATTGCGGCTGTCTGGCCCCGCGGTCGAAGTCGTGGATATGAACGACGATGTGCCAATGGATGATGTGGTGATTCATGACGAACAAGCCGCCGATCCGGCACAAGCATGGCTTCTCAGCCGCCTGAGTTTTCCGGAGTTCCCAGAGTGTTTCGGCGTCTTTCGCGCCGTGGATCAGGCGACGCTGGAAGACGCACTGCGGTGCCCTTCGACGGGCCGAACTCCGGAGTTGCAGGAACTGCTCGCCGGAGACGATCCGTGGACCGTCGCCTAGGTTAGCAAGTACGCCTTCGTGGAATGATGGTATGCTTTGTCCGCGCTGCGGTCATGATAACGTTCCGGGGCTGGATGTCTGCTCGCATTGCTGGCAGGATCTGGCCCAAATCGATTTGCCTTGCGGGCACGACCGCGTTGAGTCCAGTTTGCTTGAAGACCGCATTGCCTGCCTGAAGCCGCGCCGTCCCGTCACGATCAACGGCACCACCACGGTTCGGCAGGCGGTTAAGATCATGACTGATCAGAATGTCGGTGCCGTTCTGGTTGTCGATGGCCACGGTCAACTGGATGGCATCCTGAGCGAGCGAGACCTCTTGATATGGGCGGCAGATTTGCCGACCGATCAACTGGATTCCCGTCTGGCCCGGGAGTTCATGACGGACAACCCGCAAACGGTTTGTATGGACGATCCGCTAGCCCGCGCATTGCAGAAAATGGATGTGGGCCGATACCGCCACTTACCCGTACTGCAAGCCGGAAAACCCGTCGGTGTTATTTCCGTCCGCGATTTGATCCAGCACATATCGAAACTATGTAAAGAATAATGCGAGTCTCTGAGCCCGAAGCGCAAGCAAGGTCGGGTAATGGTCTCGTCCTTGCTTGCGCTTCGGGCTCAATTGCCTATTGCCACCGTGTGCCGGGATACAGGTATTCTTTCACGATCCGCACGTCTTCAGGTTGCAGGCTGCCCACACGGAACCGAACCGTCGGCGTACCGCTGAACTGATCGCGCCAGCGCGGATCGGCTTTCAATTCCAGATATCCCTCATTAGCGTCCAGCAGGTTCACGATGGCGAACGGACTGTCGATCGCCAGTGTTGCCGCCAGTGATTCGGTGCGGCCAAACGGCAACATCGAATCATTGACCCAGAGTTGCACGCGCAACGGCTGCCCGGGTCGCCAATCCAGCGAGCGGACCTCCTCGGAATTGGTAATCCGGGTCGCACGTTCAAAGTTCGTGCTGACGAAGTCGTTGTCCGCATTGCACACATGGAGCGACATGGGTCGGCCACTCTTCAATTCTCCCGCCGAGACGAAGTGAACTTCCCAGTCCCGCTTGCGGCCAAACATATCAGCCATCTCAGCGGCGCGGCTAATCCGCTGCCGTTCACGTTGGCATTCATACTTTCCGAACTCGGCGAGGAACCGGCGTATCGCCTCGGCCCTGGCGAAGCATGACGCCGGGTCGTCCACATCGTTCTCGGCAAGTCTCTTTCGCGCGGCCTTGTGGGCATCCGATCGAGCTGCGGCATACCAATCGCAGATCATCGCCGTTTTGGCGTCGTCCGGATAGCGATCCATGAACAACTGCGCTCGTTCCGACCACGTTGCGTCACTGCCGTTCTTGAGTCGCTGCAAGCTCTCGAATGTCAAACTCGCTGCCTTGTTTTTCGCCAAGTTGCTGCAAGCCAAGAAAGCGGGTTGCATGCTGGCTGGTACCCGCGCCTTGGCCGAGCGCGCATCCTCGGCGATGCGGCGCAGCGCAGCCGCCTCGTTGGTTTCACGCACGGCCGATTCCAAGCGGTCCAACTCTTCCTTGGCAAGCCGTTCCCGATCGGCCACGATTGGCCCGGCGAAGAAGCCATGATAATCCCTGGTTTGGTCCAGCCGTTCCATCGTTGAGGAGGTTGTGTCATTCAAGACTTGTGCAATGGAACGGGACATGGCGTAGTCGGGGAGCAACCACACGGCGCACACCAATGCCGCCGCGATGGCGACGTAGATCGGCCATGCCGGCCACGTCATGGGTACTTTCTGTGCCTTTACCGTGGGTCGCGTGGACATCCATTTGAGCAGCGGTTCGTAACCCGTGGGTCCGGACTCGGTGGCGGGTCGCCCATTCTCATCGGTGGCGCCCACGGCACTCACGGGAAACACGTTGACCTTGCCGACGATGCTTTGCAACTTCGGCAGGAAATCGGGATAGCGCTCGTTGATGAATTTTGTGGCTGACGCCGCATCCGTCACGGCATTGCGGACTTCATCGGCCTTGGTCAGGACCACCGCCACTTGCGGCTTTCGCCCCGACTCGCTGCCGAGGAACCGATGCTTCACCGCATCGATCAACGCTGTGCGATTGGTCGTGTTCGCCGGGTCATCAGTCGGATCCAGGAGCAGCAGCAAAAAGTCGGCTTCGAGAAAGTGCTGCAACAGGTTCGAGTCCAGTTCACCATTACATGCGCGAATGACGCGATGAAAGTTCTGCCCCGGGTAGTCGAACACGTCGAACGACGCGGTATCGGTGCCATGTGAAACCGTCAACTGGTAGCGCTCTGAATCCTGCGTGCCCGGCAACCAACTGCCGACCGCACTCAATGCCGTGACAATCTGATCGAGGCGCGTCATTGAGCGCCCGTCGGCCCGCACATTCCAGCCTGCTTGCTTGTCGAGCAGGCCAATGCCACCGATGAAACACGTCTTACCTGATTCGCGCGAACCTAACACACAGACACGCGCGAAAGTCCCGCCGGTTGGATTAGGTCTGGTATCCGGCTCGCCGAACGGCGGCATCATCGGGGACGTGGTGGACATTCCAAACATGGCCGCTCCTCCGTGAACTGCTAGCACGCGCAATCGTCTGCACGATGAACGGTAACGACGCCGCCGGGCCAGCGGATTCCCGCCGCCATAGTACCCAGACGACACATTACGTCAATACCATCCAAACTGCACAAAGCGTGCAGCTTAAAGCGGCAACCTCATACGTCGAGTTCTTCCACGACCGCTCGTGCCGACGCATCCATGATAAAGCGGTAGCGCGATGACGGGTCTTTGCCGAGGAGTTCAACAAACGTTTTGTCGGCTTCCAGATTGGAATCAATGTTAACCCGCAATAGCCGGCGATAGCGCGGGTCGAGGGTGGTGATGGCAAGATCGCGCGCGTCCATCTCGCCGAGGCCTTTGAAGCGGCTGACTTCGGGTTTCGCATTGGCGCGAAGGTTGGCGATGATCTCTTCTTTGTGAGCGTCGTCCCTGGCCCAGTGCATTTCCTTGCCGACCATGATTTTGTACAGGGGCGGCTGCGCGATGTAGACGTGACCCTTGCGAATCAATTCCGTTAGATGACGAAAGAAGAAGGTCAGCAACAGTGTCGAGATATGGTAGCCATCGGCGTCTGCGTCCATGAGCAGAATGATCTTGCCGTAGCGCAGGCCGTTGATGTGAAACTTGTCGCCTGCGCCGGTCCCCAGCGCGCTGACCAGGTCGTTGAGTTCGCGATTGGCCATGACGGTGCTGAAGGCCACACCCTCGGCATTGAGGATTTTGCCTCGCAGCGGCAGCACCGCCTGAAACTTGTTGTCACGGCCCTGCTTGGCCGAGCCGCCGGCTGAGTCACCTTCGACGATAAACAACTCCGACTTGTTCAAGTCGGTGGTCTTGCAGTCGGCCAGCTTGCCGGGCAGACTCAGCCGGCGGCTGCCCGCGCTCTTGCGCTTTACTTCCGACACGGCTTCACGCGATGCCAAACGAGCGCGGGCCGCCAAGACAATGCGGCCCACAATCTGGTCCGCGGCCGTCATGTTGTTGTTGAGCCAGGCTTCCAATGATGGCCGGACGAAGCCATCGACAACGGCGGACATCTCGGGGTTGTTCAGCTTCTCTTTCGTTTGGTAATAGCCTTCAGCGGTCAATAATTCGGTCATAGCATCACCTCCACGACTCCCTTGGGCCGTTGGTTTCGATCAGTAGCAAATTGGATGTTCGCCCAAGCTTCGAAATCCGCGTCGTC
>JANNLP010000790.1:0-3730 GCA_031396905.1 Gemmataceae bacterium | reverse complement strand
ACCTGATCGGCCGGACAATGCAATGAGAGTTACGCGGCGGCCAATGCCAGGTTGCGGTCGTTATTGCGGGATCGTGCAAAATTATACAACAGGCGTCAAGCCTCTCTCGAGATGCAAAGCATGACCAACCACGATAAGTCGTCACCAGCCAACACGCTTCAGCGAGTGCTTGGCCCGATCACAGCCACCGCGATCGTGGTCGGCACAGTGATCGGTTCGGGCATTTTCAAGAAGCCGGCGGTCGTTGCAGTCGACGTGCCCACGTTTGGCACCGCCATGAGCGCCTGGGTCCTGATGGCAATTCTGATGACCTTCGGTGGACTGGCACTGGCCGAAGTGACGGTGTTGTTTCCAAAAGCCGGTGGCAACTATGTCTTTCTGAAAGAGGCCTTTGGTCGGGCGTTCGGCTTCATGTGGGGCTGGATGGACTTCACCGTGATCCGCACCGCCTCGATTGCCGCGTTGGCGTCCATGTTTTCCGAATCCCTCCACAACATGCTGTGCAAGGCGGGGCAAACCAACGAGGTGATGAGCTTCTGGCAACTCCATTTGCTCGCTCAGGGCACGATACTGTCACTTGGCTTGATCAACGCGCGCGGCGTGCGCTGGGGCGGCGGCTTGCAAGTGGTGCTCACAATCATCAAGGTAGGAGGCATGATCGGCATGGCTTTTCTGCCGCTGGTCGTCGTGAGATTTATCGAAGGCGTCCCGGTAGCGACCATTGACAACTATCAACCGGTATGGCCAACGGCTCAACATCCATTCGACATTGCCAAGTACGGCGCGATCATGATTGCGGTTTTGTGGCCGTTTCATGGTTCACACAATCTCGGCCCAATCGCCGGCGAGATACGAAGGCCGGAACGCAATATCCCAATTGCCCTGCTTGGCGGCATCGGCATCATTACGCTGCTCTATCTCGGGTTGAATTTCGCCTATGCGTCGGTCATTCCCATGAACGAAATGGCCACGATCAAGGGCCAATCGGTGGCGGCTTATTTCTGTGACAAGCTACTCGGTCCTGTTGGCGGTGCCATCGCCGCGGGTATCGTCATGTGTTCCGTCTTCGGATCTTTGAACGGCAACATCATGGTCGGCCCGCGCCTACTATATGCGATGGGCCAAGATCGCCTGGCCCCCGAGGGACTCAGCGCGGTTCATCCACGATACAAGACGCCGGCGCGAGCCATCATGGTTTACACGGTATGGTCAATGATTCTTTTGTTTGCGGGGGCGATGGCAAAACGACTCGGCAACGTGAAGACCGACCCGTTTGATTTATTGACCGACTTCGCGATGTTCGGCGCGGTGGTGTTTGAGACGCTGGCCGTCGCATCGATATTTGTTTTTCGCCGCACGATGCCCGATGTGCCGCGTTCTTATCGGTGTCCAGGTTATCCGGTAGTCCCGGCGATTTACGTAGTCGCATTCATCGGTGTATTGGCAAGCTACTTCATCAACGAAGAGAAAGCGCTTCAAGCCGCCAGCGGCGTCGGCTTCACGCTGGCAGGTGCAGCAGTGTACGCATTGTTCTTAAGGCGTCGCGAAGCATAAGAGTCCGTGTCTCCTTACGGGCGGATAGTGTTGCAGTTTGGTTTTCTTCGTGCTTCCTTTGTGCCCTTTGTGTCTTTGTGGTTGGTCTTAAAAACTCACCACGAAGACACAAAGGGAAACACAAGGAAGACAAAATCATTCCAGACCCGTTGATTTTTCGCGCCGTTTCAAATTGAGTTGCTACGACCGGGCGGACGGGCAGTTGCTTGACGAATCACATCGGTTTGGGACGTCGGTCGAAAAAAATGGCAGTTGAGGAAAAATAATTGCGCAACAACCATTGACACGCCAAATGATCCCGTGTTTAATACCTAAGTCTTTAGGCTTTGGCTTTTCGGCCGTATGTCGTGGTTGCTGAACGGGAGGTTGATGTGTCAGATATTCCTGCGCCGACTGGGCGCGAACTTGAGATCCTCAAAGTGCTTTGGGAACAGGGCCGTTCCAGCGTCCGCGTGGTGTATCGACAATTATTGGCCGACCAGCCCGATGGCAAAGATCTGGCTTATAACACAGTGCAAACATTGCTTCGGTTGATGGAAGATAAGGGATTGGTGACACATCGGGTTGAAGGGCGGGCGTTTGTTTACGAAGCAGCTTATAGCCGTGAACAGAGCGCAACCCGCTTTTTGGATCGCGTTTTTGATGGCGCCGCCTCGCAACTGGTTCTCAGCTTGATCCGGTCGGAAAGGATTCCCCCGGAGGAACTCGAGAAGATGCAACAACTTATCCTGGATGCCCGGCATCACCGCCGCGCGGAGGGTCAGCCATGAGCGAACTACTCGGTTCGATGCAGGCCTGGTGGATCGGATCGGCCGTGGGGGGGGGCATCGTGCTGTTTTTGGCCGGTGCTTTTGCCAAACGGGGACAATCACCGGATGCGGTGCAACGCTTCGGTGAATGGGGCATGATCGCAGCGCTTTTGGTTGCCGTATTACGATTTGGTCCGACCTGGTTGGATGTGCCGGTACCGCGACCGGCCGCTCAACAGGTTCGCCAGTTTGTGACGCGGCGAGTCCCCGAGCAAATTGTGGTACCGGCACCAGTCGATTTGGCCATGATGCCGTGGCCGGGTTCGGCAGACGTGGTGCGCGACGTGCCCACGATTTACCAGCAGCTACCCGAGCCAACTCCGGCAATGTGCGTGACAGTCCCCGACGATGATGCAGCAACTACTTCGGCACCGACCACCGTGCCATTGGTGAGTCTCGCCGACAGTCTCCTCTTAGCTTATTTGGGCGTTGCCGGTCTTCTGGTAGTCCGATGGTTAGCTGGCCAATGGGCATTGGCTCGACTGATTCATCGGGGGCGGCATGCACCGGAACCGGTGCAGCAAGTATTCGACCGCGTGGCCATGCAAACGGGCCAGACCGAAGCGCGGTTGATTGTGTCCGACCGTGTGCCGGTTCCGATGTGCTGCGGCATGAGAACTTCGATCGTCGTGATCCCTCGATCACTGGTGTTGCGCAACGACCCAACCGTGTGGCGATGGATATTCGCTCACGAGTTGACTCACGTGGCCCGCCGCGACACGTGGTCAACGTGGATCATGGGATTGGCCCAGGCCGTCTATTTTTACATCCCGTGGTTTTACTCGCTGCGACGACAAATTCGGCTGAGCCAGGAATATGTCGCCGATGCTTATGCCGCGGCTCAAAGTCCCTGGGCCGACGATTACGCTCAGTTTCTTGTCAGTTTCGCCCATTGCTCCGCCGCGCCGCAGGGTGCGACCGGCGTGCTTGGAACAACGTCTGATCTTTACCGGAGGGTGACTATGGTTCTGCAACCGAAAACCAGCGGCTCCAATTCGCGCCGCCAACTTGTCTCGGGCATCGCGTGCCTGCTGACCAGCGCTGTCGTATTAGCCGGACTTGGCGTTCACGCGGCCGTGCCGGAATGTGGTTGTAAGCCCGATGGCGACGGCAAAGTCGAAGCCAAGAGCAACGTCATCGTTGAAGTGATCACCGATGAAGACGACAAGAAAGATGGCGACAAGAAGGATGGCAAGAAAACTGAAATCAAGAAACGGGTGATGCTGGGTGACGGTGCCGGCAGCATGGTTGGCGGCATCGACAAGGCCGAAATCGAGAAGAAGCTTCGCAAGGCTCTTGAGAAGGTCAAACTGGCCGACGAAGACATTGAGAAGATCGTCAAGGAAGTGACCAAGGGTCTTGACGGA
>JANNLP010000774.1:0-4701 GCA_031396905.1 Gemmataceae bacterium | reverse complement strand
GAGGGTGTAATACTGCGCCATGTGCCGCGCCCGTAGTTTGACCGTGTCTGGGAAACAGAATCCGCTAGTCTCGATTGTAAACGGTTATGGAGGCGATGCAAGCGACTGGGCGGCCTTATAGTTTGCCCCGCTTCCGCCGCTTACGGTCGCGCCGGTCGTTTCGGGGACAATCGCTGCGAACGTCACATCTGGCGCAACGCAAAGAGTTTCGCCGCTCCGCGCACAGCGCCGTCGTGTACCACTTCAATCGCCGCCGCATCCAACTCAGAATGAAGTTCCCGAGCCAAATCACCCCCGCCCCCGGCCAGGACAATCCGTCGAAATGGGCCATGGACCCCAAGATCCCGCAGCGCTGCCTCGTGCCCTTCGCGCATCGCTCGCAACACCGCGGAGACGATGTCGAGCCGATCCACGTTCAGCGTCAGCGCTGACAACGCGGCAGTGCATTCTTCCAATTGAAGTCGATCGCCACCGAGAAACGGCGGATCCAATCGGACATTTGTCGTCCGTTTCGTTGCTTCGGGAATCACGTCGCTAAAAAACTCAGCCTCCATCATGTCGGCGAAGCACAGCTTGTGCAGCCAAGGTAAGGCAACTCCGCCGACCGGGTTGTGCGCAATTTGCATGAACAACGAGCCAACACCGAAATGACGTGTGAGCCGCTGCCAACCGGGCCTGGGATGTGGTGTCAACGCGGCCAGGACCTGTGTCGTGCCGACCGAGTGATACAGCTCTTCTATTTGCAAACCGGCAGCGATCATTCCGCACGACGTGTCCGCCGTGCCAAGTTTCACCGGAATATCGCGGCGAATGCCCCACTGCTCGGCGATGTGCTTGCGCAAGCCGCCGATGGTCGTCGCGCCGTCCACGACCTCCGGCAACCACTCCATCTCAACGCCGAAAAAGTCGCACCAACGCGGCGACCACTGTTGGTCCGTTAGCGTATTCCACAACCCCGTAAAGCTCGCATTGCCGGGATCAAACGCGGTCTGTCCGGTCAAATGAAAGGCCAACCACGAATTGAGATGCAAATAGCGCTTGACGCCCTGCCGCTTGCGGCTTAGCGCGTTCACCGCGGAAATCCCGCCCGGCAACGGCTTAGTACCAACCGTATCCAGAAACTCCTGCCCAACCTCATCCATGACAACTCGCGCCGTCGCTCGCGCCCGCCGATCCAGGTGAATTGGAAACGGCTCCAGCGGTTGGTCCGCCGCGTCCAACAAACAAAGCGCCGGCGTCAGACACGACAGGCCAATGCCGGCAACTTCGTTACCACGTCCCGTCACGGCACCTGACACCGCCTTGGAAATGGCGGCCAGCAGTTCTTCCGACCGCACTTCGGCCGCGTCCGGTTCCGGCTGATCGATCGGGTATGTCGCCGTTGAAGAAGCCAGCACCGAACAGTCGTTAGCCACATCCACGAGCGCCGCTTTGACAGAACTCGTGCCGACATCAATCCCCAGGACGATCATGACTCGCCTCCGGAAAAATGATGCGAAAGGTCGCGCCTTGGCGGGGCGCGGATTCGATTTCCAGTTTGGCCCGATGGTGCTCCAGCACCATGGTGACGAATGATAGTCCAAGTCCCATACCGGCATTCAGGCCTTCAAAAATAGCATTATCGCGCTTGGTACTGAAATGGGTATCGGTGCACTGCCGGCGAACCTCTTCGGTCATGCCGACGCCATTGTCGATAACTTCCAACTCCGCTGTATTAGCGTCGCGTCGCGTTCGCAACAATACTTCGCCTTTCCAAGCGGCCGCGTCCAAAAGCCGTTTTTGTCGCGTGCCGTCATCGCTGCCCGCTCGCGCTTCTTCACGCAGCACGTTTCGCCGTTCAAACGTCGCGTCCCGGGCGTTGAACATTAGATTCTCCAACATCTGCACCAGATGTGAATGATCGCCACGAATGTTGAGTACACCAGGTATTACGTCCGTGGTTAACGTCAACTTCCACTTTTCCCGCGCCAAATCGCTCCAAGTGGACCAAAGTCGTTGCACCATCGCGTTCAAGTCCACTACTGCCACGTGGGTTCGCGTAGGGTCGCGGCGCACGGTTTGAAGAATCTCCTGCAGCCGTTCGGTCACCGTGCCCAGCGTCTCGCGCACTTCGCCGAGCATCGTTTTTTGGACCGGCGCGAGGTCATCGGTTGCCGCACAGCGCGCGAGCAAATCGTTGGGTCGAACCAAAAGGTTCTTAATGTTGTGCGCATACGAGCCGGCCATAATGCCGATGTTGGCGAAGAACTGCGACTTCAGTTCCAGCGTTGCTTTTTCAGCGGCCGAGGCCCGTTGCTGCGCTGCGAGTCGGGCTTCCTCGCGGGCCTGTTCCCGGCGATAAACCAGATACACCCAGAAGAACGCCGGCAAACCGGCCACCGCGGCCAGGCCCACCGCCCAGGCGAAACGCTGCTGCGATTCCTCCGTCTCCCGCTGCCGCATGTTAAAGGCATGAAGGCGGTATTCGCAACTGAAAACCGCTCGCGGTTCATTTTCACCGAGGATCGGATACGTCAGTTCATTCGTCGCCTTCAGCTGCGCTCGCGGCCTCGGGGCCGGCGATATCCAGCTAATCGATTGCCAGTTTGTCCCGGGAAAGCGCAAATCAAAGCGGAACACATCCGGAAACAACGGGATTTGCGCCTGATAAATGCGCGTGGGTGCTGCCAGACACTTAAGTTGCTCGGCGATTTCCTGCCGCTTGTGCACAACCGGGCCATCGGTGTCGTCGAGACGTTGGCGGTCGTGCAGGTCGACGTACTCGGCCACCAGCTCCGGCAGCGATTTGCGATAAATGCGGGCTTCGTCCAGCCATTCGCGCAAGTTTGCTTCGTCGGCTTCACGCAGCCAATAAGTGCGCGAGTAAAGCAGATAGGCGACGCCGCCGACCATCGCGGCCCACAGCACTAACACAATGGTCAGCGCTACGGCAAAGCGGCGGCCAGTCGGTGCGATCAAATCAGAAGGTGGGGCGACTGGCGCGTCCATGATCGAGTATCAACCGTTTGACAGGTCGCCAGACCGGCCCCGCGCCGGCGCTGTCGCGCGTCCACACTTCAAGCGTGGCTGAAGATTGCACAAGGTTCATCGTCGGCAAACCCGCCAGTTGCGGTCGTAGCACCAGGACGAATTCACCGCTGCCGCCCAGTCGGTTGCCGTGGTCATCAAACACCCGCGGCGATAATTCCCGAAGTCGACGTTGCAATTCTCCGGCACTGCCAATCAACCTGGGCGCACTATCCGGTTGATCGACGCCGAATGCCGCTCGCACCAACAAACGAGCCAGGTCGCGATGCAGCAACACGTCGTCCGCGTTGGTGGGCGGCAGCAAGTCATCCGGCCGTGCCGACTCGAGTTGGGTCATTGGTTCAGTTGTCGGAGGCTCGCGCCCCGGCGGCCAATTCGCATCCTCTTCCGCGGCCGACCGATCCCACCCCACCGGATTCTGATGCGAAAAGAACACCATCGGCACCGGCAACGAACGGATGTTCCACGTAATGTCCGCATCACGATAAACGTTGTTCAAGTTGATCGAGTCTCCCGTGATGGCTACAAGATGGCGGCCGACCAGTGGCAGTGCCCCGGTAATCGCTCGCAACACCCTCCGTGCCGGTGCCGCCGCGGTCGGCAACACGAGCAATTGCCGCTCCAGCGGCGCTGCCCGCAAGCCGTTCAACAGTCGTTCCGCAGCCTCGCCTTCCCAGTGATTGGGGGCATACTGACCGCCCACCGAATAAGGAATACCGATGGTCTCGCGCACCAGCACGCGACCCGGTGCCGACTCGTGCAAAGCCAGGTGAAACTGCCGCGACAGGTCCACCGAGTACGGATCATCATCCCAATAGAGCGCATATGCCGATGGCGAGAAGACTTCTTCGTGACCCATCAGCGCTGCGATGGCATCGAATGGCCGGCCGAGTCCGACGACCTTGATCGCCGACAGCGGGTTTCCGTGCGGTCGCAAATCGGGTTGGGACCATACGAAGTTCACCACGGCCGCGGCGATCTGTTCGTTGGTAAAACACATACGGAACGAACGGCCGGCGTAGACTTGCATCAAATCCAGCGTGGTCGATTCATTCGGATCCGCGTATGTGCTGGCAGTGGCGGTCGTGAAAAATAGTGCGGGCGGCTCATTGACCCATGTCGGTTGGGCGGCCAGCGCGCGTGCCAAGTCCAAGGCCCGGTCGCTGGAGCCGCCGCCGATCACCGCCAGTGGCGATGGCGAACGTTGCGCCAGCCGCTCGGCCCAGCGTACGGAATTGGCACCCTTCGATAGCTTGTACCAGCGGATCAGAATGCGATTCGGCGAATTGGCTAACGACAGGACCAACTCAGCGGTTGCCGTCGTTTCTTCAGGAAACGCGCGGGTATCATCAACCTTCAGTTCCGGCCAATCACGGCTGACGCGATGAATGCCTGTGATAAACCGCTCCCATGCGCCCGTGCTGGTGGCCGCGTGAATGTAAGCGATCTCCTGATCGCCCGCCGGCACGCTGGCCACGCCGCTTTCATTCGAACGAGTCAGTTGCCATGCAACCGCGAACCCGGCAAGGCCGGCGATCAACAACAAGCTCACAAACAGACGACGCATGGACACCATTCAGAAAATCACGTCAACGATTCTTCTTCGTCTTCTTCTTCGGCGAGACCGGCATCCAGTTGCGCGAGGCGACCGAGCAGCGCCACGCCACCAGTGAC
>JANNLP010000771.1:0-15006 GCA_031396905.1 Gemmataceae bacterium | reverse complement strand
ATCCAGGGCATAGTCAAACCCACCGAGAGCGAGTCGCATACGAATGAAGTCGGTGGCATTGACAATCCGGTCGCCATTAATGTCGCCGAAGAGCCGGTACAATGCGAAATTGTAATTGCCGCCCGATAGCCCGTCGCCATTGCCGTCGAGTCCGCCGGATGTGCTGTCCTGGAACTGGCTCCCATCCAAGGTCAACGTGTACACACCATCGTCCAGCGACCGCGCGGGAAAAGTCAGCGTAGCCACGGTCTGGGCCGCGTTGAAAGTCACGGTCACTGTCACGGTGCCGCCACCCGCTTGAGCGAGCGTAAAAGCGCCCGGGCTAAATGATGTGACTGCTTGGGTGAAGCCAACAGTCAGGTTGCGGACAAGCGATCGCTGAACGGTGCCATCGTCCACCAGTGACGAAGCGACTTGAATCGGTGCAACTACCGTGACGTCAAAGGTCATCGTTGAAATAGCGTTGACGTTGCTGACAATGTTAATGGTCGCTGTGTACGGGCCCGCAGCACCGGTATAGGCGTGAGCCAGAGTAAACGTCTTGTCTGGATTGATGGTCAACGGTTGAACTCCGGAGCCGTCGCCGTAGTCCACGGTGCCTTGCCATTCCGAACCCGTTGTGTCCGTGAAGCTGCCCGTGCGGGTCAGAGTTGCCCCGCGCGTGATGCCCGTATCTTGCAGATCGGTAATGGTGATGACCCGGCGCAAATCAGTCACCGAAACGTTTTTGATCGCAAGATTGCTGAGTCGGGCAGCATTGTCAACGACTGAGAAACGTACGCAGCGAGGAGCCGTCGCCGGGGTGGCTTCGGTGTTCGAGTAAGTAATGTTGCGAATGAGTGCCTGTACGGCAGTCGGTGACGCCAAGCTATTGAGCGTGAAAACGAGAGGACTCGAATTGAGCCCGCCGGTCAAACCGCCGATCACGACTCCACTGAAGCTCACCGATGTGCCGTTGACGCCAATCTGGCCCGCAGCATTACCCTGATGGCGCACACCAAGTTGATCCTGGCTTCGTCCATTGGCCGCAAACTCGACAGTCAGTGAAGCGATTGAAGCGGAAGACGGTGCGTTCAGCGTTGCCGCCGGGGCAAGCGGCTTGGCTGGATCGAGCGCGTCATATGCGAGTGCATGCGGAACACTGAGGTCAATGATAGGGGTGCCAGCAGGGGCAGTGCCCGTTACTGTGCCGGAAAGACTGAAATTGTATGTCGGTACATGTGGGTCATTGGTGTCAACTCTGATCGTACCAAACTTTGAACCGACAACCGCCGTGTCAAGCTGCACGACGAGAAAACCGACATCGTCCGCCGCGACGGATGTCGGCGGGACGCCGACCACTGAAAAGCCCGGCGGCAAGACATAGTTGCTCAAGTTAAGCGCGGCGCCGCCGTGATTGATGATTGTGAACAATTTCGTCGGCGCTGTACCGTTCCTGGCGACCGACCCAAAATCATATGGCGTTGACCGCCCGTCCAGTACGATCTTGTCGGCCGGGTCCGTGATCTTGACTGCGGGCACTGCGGCACCGGCCGCTACTGTAAAACTCGTGCGCTTAACTTCCACTCCATTGATCAATTGTGCGACTTGCCAGTTGCCGGGCGTCGATGTGAATTGTGAAACCGGACGTGACATCCACCAGTAGGAAAACCGGTGCGTATCAGGAGGGTAATTGTTTGAGTAAGCCAGCGTGCCGTCGGGCCGATACCACTTCCACGTCAGCGTGTCCGCACTGTCCACGTTGTAAAACTTGCTCCAGAAGTGGATGATGCCGCTTTGCGTGGTTGCATAGCTAGTCAATGGAGACGGGAGTTCAAGGATGTCGACCATTGGGTCATAGTTGGTGATTCCGGCCTCGAAAGAAAATGGCGCCACGTCGCCGGCATACGGAATTGGCTGAGCTTGATAAGCTGCGGTGTCGTAGCCCATTTCCACCGGGCAGCCACGGTAATACGGCGAAAAGTGAAGGTGCTGGCCGGTGCTATTACCCGAGCTTCCCATCAGGCCAATAATCTGCCCGGCCTTAACCACGTCGCCCGCCTGCACCGTGATCGAATAGCGCATCAAATGGTCATATCGCGTTTCCCAGTTGTTTCCGTGGCTGATGCGGATGTTGTTGCTCGGGTTGGTATTGGGCGCGGTGCTGCGGTCATAGTTGCCATCGACCACCGTCGTGACAATGCCGTCGGCAGCGGCAAGAATTGGAATCCCGGCATCCATGCGGTCGAATCCGAAGGGTCGAATGTCCGTGCCGTCGTGTCCATTCGATTGATACGGCCCGCCGCGATAATCGGCTTGCACGCCGGGGCGCGGATCGACATCAGCGTAATTGTTAATGGCCCAATCGCTGTTGAGCGTGTATCCGAGCGGTCGCAGGAACTTTTGCGGCAGGTCTGTTGGGGCGACTGTTGTAATTTGCGCGCTGGCAGAATTGTCCGCCTCGTTACTCTCGAATACCGTGTTGCCGACGTCAACAGTCGCGGCAAGTGTGTGAGCACCCGGTGCAGCGTACCAGCCACTGCGGGAAATGCTGAAGCTGCCACCGCCGGCCGACGATGTGATCGTGGCCGTTTCCACGGGCACGCCGTCCACCATAAACCGAACTATGAACTGCTCGCCGCCGGCCATGGCGGATGTGGTGTAGTTTGCTTGAACGTAAATCATTTGGCCTGTAACCGGCGCAGCTTGCGCAACGGCATAGGCATCAACCAATGCGACACTCGACAGATGTAAATTGGCCGGCGCAAGTCGATCTTCTAATGCCTGACAACGAAGCAACGACTGGCGGCGGGTGGGACTGGTCACGGTGTAACTCCACTGCTGCGAGTATAGTTCACAATAACGAGTTCAAACCGGGCATACAACGGGGTGGGTAGCGCTTTTTCGCACCAAATGAGTGGAAATCACAGGCATTCGTGGCTAAAACACAGCTAACGGCGCGCCTAACTGCCCGATCAATTGGAATTAGCGGGCTGATATTCCCACTTGCCCCGCCAACGGTATTACCGACTTAGCGCATGAGGGGCAGCGTCCGATGCATGGCCCCAGCAGGCTTGCCAGTCTCTCACTGGCACGATACTTCAATACGCCATCGCTTCTAGGTAGAAACTCGCCGAGGAAAAAGTTGGCCCAGGATTTCAGCTTTTCGACCACAGCTGCGGGCGATTGATCAAAGCGCAGCCGGTGCGGCCCAAAACGCACCTCGTAGCCGCCACCACGCCATTCTTCGCATAGTCGAATGCGTACATCGCCCGGCGGCTCACGCAACAAGGCTTCGCGATAAATCATGCCGCGACCGCAAAGCAACAGCTGTTCCGGTTGATTCTCAACGAGTGCCGGCAATGGATGATACAGCAACACGTCCGCGGCGGTTTCCATAACTTCAACAGCCAGCGGCGCATTTCGCGCCAACTCAAATACCGTCGCCGCCGGGCCACAGGATTGCCACGGACGAATCAGCCGTTGCTCCCATACGAAACACAAACGAGCCAAACCATCGACGTCATCAGTACGGAATACCTCGCCAAGTGCTGGATACGCCCGGCCCAATTCCACGATGTCCCATACCCCAAGACTCGATTCAAATGCTTGTTCGCACAGCAGAGCACGGACGCGGGCACGTTCGGCGCGGGTTGGCCGATCGTGTCGCCATTGTTCCAAAAGGCCGGCCGCCGCGCTCAGCGGTAACTCGCCTTCAAGACACCGGCGCACCCTGGCGATCATCGTGTTGATGTTGCCATTGTCAGCAAATTGTAGCCACCACAATAGCGCCAGGGTGCCACCCGACAATGCTCCCAGGGCGGCAGCTTGCTCGGCATCAATGATGGCTTTTGCAAGTGGTTCAGCCCGATCGACGGGATTGCCACGTCCCACACTGGCTAGCGCGAATCGAGCAATTGCCACGCCAGGCGGCAGCGTGGGAATCAGTCGCGTCCACGTCAGATCGATTGCGCGGGCGAGTGGGTCATTCGGATTCTGGGACTGGCGATGGACGAGGGCCAAACACATCGTCGCTGCGACAATTAAGGTGAATGCGGCCACGAGATGCCATGGCACCGGCAAGACAATCGCCACGACTAATGCAAAAATAACACAGACGATGCCGTTGCGCAATTGCGCCGCTGAAGAACCCGATCGTTCGAGATCAGCACCGTCGAAAATGATCGCCGAATCAGATCGAATGTGCAATCGTGGCTGGCCAGCAACTTCGCTCAAAACTACCGCGCAACGATTTGCCGAAATACGTCCAGGTGCCACCTCGGCCGGACGCAACGCTGGCGGCTCATTCACGGGCACAAAGGCAAAACAATGAGGACACAACGACTCATGTCGGTCCGCCGCTTCCCGACGAAGATGTGACACGGCTTCCTCATCGTGTAAGCCTTTGCACAGCAAGTCGCGATGAAACTCTACCAGTGCGACGCCGGGCCGCTCGGCCGCGAGCCTTTCATCCAACGCTTGAATGGCGGTGCGTGCCCGGTGGCCGACAAGCAACATCTGGTGGCGGTTCCACAGATGCTCGGCCATGTTCTTGCGGCGGCGCAACGACCCGCAGCGCGGGCAGCGGAGCTTCTCCAGCGTCCGTAACTCCGCGCGAACCATATCCATCGCCGGCGGGTTGCCGAACTCCTTCGCGACTTCGTCGAGTCGTTCCAGAATGCGTTTTCGGCCGAGTCCGGCAACATAGGCGCGGAGCATGAGTGCCGCGCCCTTGCCCGTGGGGTCTAAGCCGCGAAGTAGCGTTTTCGTTGCTTCCAATCGAGTCGTGTGCGGCAATCGGCGGTCGCGTAAGGCCTCGCGAGAATTGCGGCGGAGATTGGCGTTCACACCGGAGATACCCGGGATCAGTTCAAGGGCCAGTCTCCGTGGTGGCGCTGCCGTCTCGTCAAGCAGGCGCAGGACAAACGGCATGCGTTTCTCGCTGAGTGTCGCCGCCAGGTCTTGCACGGCCAATTGGCGTGCTTTCCGGCCCCACGCTTCCGTGATGGCCCGCACGGCCGAGCGAATCGCGCTCGGGTCGGCGTGCACCAACGGCTCCAGCACCTTCCACGTCATTACTGCGAGTTTACCAAATGGTTCCGATTCTGCCGCTGAGCCTGGGCCTATGGGACGCGGTCGTAATTTGTTTCCGGCCATGCGACCGCTACGATGGTGATATGTACCGTCGTACCCGTGCCCGCGAAGTGGCACTCCAACTGTTGTTCCAACGCGACCTGAATCCCGGTGTGGACCGCTCTGCCATCGAGCGGTTCGTCAACGAACGGCTGCGCGATGTCAAGTCGAGCGAGTACTGCCTGCGTATTTACGACGGCGTCACCGAACGGGCTGAGGAGTTGGATCAAAAACTCACCACGGCGGCCGACAATTGGCGCGTTGCCCGCATGGCCGGCACTGATCGCAACATCCTCCGACTCGGCGCGTTGGAACTATTGCTTGCCGACGCCGAGGCACCTGCTGCCGTCGTCATTGATGAAGCGGTTGAATTGGCGCGGCGCTTCGGCTCGGCCAATTCGTCGGCATTCGTCAACGGCGTGCTGGATCGCATCAACAAAGCGCTGACCGAACCGGCCCCGGCGAGCTGATCCCATGCCGGCACGTTCGCCGTTCACCCAGTTGTGTCAAGCTGCTCTCGCGCCGCCGAAGTCGGATCGCGCCGACCTCCATTTACATAGCACGGCCAGCGATGGCCGTTACACGCCCGAACAAGTCGTTGATGTCGCACGCCGAATTGGATTGGCCGCTATCGCGCTCACGGATCACGACACCTTGGCGGGTTGCGAGCCGGCACGATTGGCCGCCGCTGAACGGCTTGAAGTCATCCCCGCAGTCGAGTTGTCGTGCGAACGAGATGGCCGAGAAGTTCATCTGCTCGCCTATTTTGTGCGCGTCGATGACATCGCATTGAACCAAGCTTTGAACCGCATGCGCGAACATCGCGTCGGTCGCTATGCGGAAATGGTCGCCAAGTTGCGGCGCCTTGGTGTCGATGTGCCTGATGCACTGCCCAGTGATGCGTCGATGGGTCGGCGTCACCTGGCTGAGGCGTTGGTCGATGCGGGCAAAGTCGGCACCGTGCGTGAGGCGTTTCATCGTTACCTCGACGACGGTGGGCCGGCCGATGCGCCCAAGTTGCGCCTCGACTTGACGGAAGCCATCGCAATTGTGCGAGCCGCCGGCGGTGTCACAAGCTATGCGCATCCGTCGCCACAGGTGGATCGTCAGGAACTGGCAACTCTGGCGAAGTTGGGGTTACAAGCCGTGGAGGCCGAGTATCCCGGGTTTCGCAAATCACGCACTAGCGAATTGAAACAGTGGGCACGAGAACTCGGCCTGGCCGTCACCGGCGGCAGCGATTGCCACGGACCCGATGAGCCACGGCGCGGCATCGGTGCGGTGACGATTGCCCGGAGCGACCTCGACCAACTGCGTTCAAAAGCTTAAGAATAAGAGGCCGCTGATGCACGCGGTGGCCAGAGACTGGGAACCGAATATGGCGATGTTCAAATCGTTTATTGAGAAGATCAAGAAAGGCCTGTCCAAGACTCGGGCCGTGTTCGGCGGCATGGCGAACCTGTTCACAGGGCGTGGCCGGGTCGATCAGACATTTCTCGACGAGTTGGAAAAACGGCTCTTTCTCGCCGATGTCGGTACGCAAGCCACAGCCGAGATCGTTGCCCGCGTACGGCAAGCGTTTCTTGACAAGGACATCAGCGGCGATGTTCGGAGCTATGTCCAGCAACAACTGCGCGAGCTGCTCGAAACGCCGCCGGCTCCGCGTCGGGCCGCATCAGGCCCAACTGTAATTCTCATTGCCGGTGTGAACGGCTCGGGCAAGACCACCACCATCGCCAAGCTCGCTAAGCGCTTGCAGGACGAAGGCAACAAAGTCACCGTGGCGGCATGCGACACTTTTCGCGCCGCCGCCGTCGATCAACTGGCCATCTGGTGCGAGCGCATCGGTTGCGACATCGTCCGCGCCTTACCCGGCTCCGACCCAGCCAGCGTCGCGCATGATGCTTGTGCCAAGGCCCTGGCACGCGGCATCGACATCGTAATCGTGGACACTGCTGGCCGGCTGCACACGCAGAATCACCTAATGCGTGAATTAGAAAAGATTCGTCGTGTGCTGGGCAAACTTATCCCGGAAGCACCGCACGAAGTGTTGCTGGTGCTCGACGGCACGACAGGGCAGAACGCGATTGCCCAGGCTGAGATGTTTACCAAAGCCGTACAATGCACCGGCATTGTTCTGACGAAACTGGACGGCACCGCCAAAGGCGGCGCAATTTTCGCCATCAAGCAGAAGCTTGGCCTGCCCGTGAAGTACATCGGCGTGGGCGAAACGCTCGACGACCTGGAACCCTTCGACCCGGACGGCTTCGTGGCGGCATTATTTGAGTAACCGTTGGTGTTTTGCCCAATCATGCCCGGTCTGATAATCTGAACGTATCTGCCCGAGGAGGCCCGGAATATGTTGCGTTGGTCGATTGCCGTTGTCGTGTTAATGCCGGCGCTCGCGGTGTTGGCGTTTGCCCAGAACACGCCTGAATCGTTGAAGGGGCCGGACCGGCAGGCGTTTCAGGAGTTGAAGGGACTGAAGACTTCAGTCGTGGTCGCGGGTGACGAAAAAGCGACCGCCACCAATCGCGCCTTGCTCACGAAACAAGCGAAGCATTACGTAGGGCAATTGATGGATCCGAAACGGATTCAGGCCAATGATCTGGCTCGAGCCATCGAAGATACGATTCTTGATCTGCCGATCCCGCGCGGGACGCCAATCAGAGAGATGGACAAGTACCTTGCGTTCGGTCAGGAAATGGGCAATGCGATCATAGCGGAACTGGAGACCGCACTTAAGAGTTCCCGGATTGTTGTCCGCGTCAATGCCGCACGAATGCTCTCCGTTGCCGCGGAACTTGGTTGCGACAAGGCGGCTGAGCTCGCGCTGAAGACGCTGGCCAAGCCTGAGGAAAGCGACGGGGTGAAGCACTGGGCTTTGATAACCTTGGTCACGCTATTCACTCTGGAGCCGGATTCCGCGAACAAAGATGTTACCGTCTTCACGCACTTCAAGAGCCGTGACTTGGAAAACAAGTGCATCGTGGCCTTATGCGACTACATCACAAAACCGCGTGATGTCGCCAACCTATCGCCTGAAGAGATCGCGGCCATCACTTTCGTTCGCCGCGAAGCCGTCAAAGCTTTGGGACTTGTTCGCACGCCGCGGCTGAAATTTCAGGGCGCAGTTCTCGCCCGGCCAGCCCTTGTGTTACTCAAAGTGGCCAACAAGGACGGAATCACACCGGAACCGGACTTGAATGAACGGCTGGAAGCCATCGTCGGCTTCTGCCAGCTCTTCCCCGTCGTCGCTCGAAATGCCGACCGCGAGGTACAGATCGACTTTGCCGCTAATTCACTCGGCGCGGCCATCCTCGACATTGTGACGATCAAAATCAACGATCCAACAAACATCATGATCCCGTGGAAGTTTGCCGCCCATCGCATCGACAACGCTCTCCTGTCCTTTGCGAAAAACGTCGAAGACATGAAGCTCAACGCCTCCGTGCCGGCAGCCATGTCATTGCACAAGCAAATCAAGACCGACCTGTTGGAAGGACTGAAGAACGACCGCGGCGGCGCACCCAATACCGTCGGTTTCCGAGGCTGGCTGCAGAACAATCCCGCCAAATCGCAAGTACTATTCAGCGACGAACCCGCCGCGACGATGAAAAACGTGGGGAACTAGTGTCGATCAATCCACCTCTCAACCGCAAGCTGCGCATGGGCCTGGTCGGCGGCGGACCCGGCAGCTTCATCGGGCGCGTGCATACCATTGCCGCATGTTTGGACAATCGCGCATTGGTGGTGGCGGGTGCACTATCCAGCGATCCGTCGAAGTCTAGAGCCGGTGCGGCAGACTACGACATCGCAGCGGAGCGGGCTTACGGTTCATATCAGGAGATGATTGCAGCGGAAATGAAACGGCCGGTTGGCGATCGCATTGATTTCGTGGCCGTGACCACGCCAAACCATGTGCACTTTCCTGTCGCCAAGGCAGCGGTTGAGGCCGGCTTTGATGTGGTATGCGACAAGCCACTGACATTCGATCTGAAGGAAGCCGAGCAACTTGCGGAGATTGTGCAAAAGAGCGGTGTCGTCTTTGCCGTAACTCACAACTACACGGGGTATCCACTGGTCCGCCAGGCACGTGACATGGTTCGCAGTGGCGAACTTGGCGAAGTGCAGGCGATTCGTGCATCGTATATCCAGGGTTGGCTCCGCACACGACTTGAGTCCGAAAATCAAAAACAGGCGGCGTGGCGCACGGACCCGACAAAATCCGGTGCGGCCGGCTGCTTCGGCGACATCGGCACCCATGCCTACAATCTTGGTCGTTTCATTTCCGGATTGAAGGCCGACAGCGTGTCGGCCACTCTCAACGCGTTTGAACCAGGCCGGCAGCTTGATGATTACGGCACGGCAGTGCTGCGGTACGAAAACGGCGGAATCGGCACCGTCACCGCATCGCAAATCACTCATGGCAGGGAAAATGACATTTGGATCGAGATCGACGGTACGAAGGCCTCACTGGAGTGGCATCAGGAAGAACCGAACAAACTCATGGTGCGTCGCAACGGCCAGCCACACCAGATTTACACCCGCGCCGGCGGACCATACTTAGGCGCGACGGCTGGTGCATCGGCGCGATTGCCGAGCGGCCATCCGGAAGCGTTTTTCGAAGCCTTCGCCAATGTTTACACGGCCGCTTATGACGATATGCTACATCGCGCTGCCAGCAAAAAAGTGAATAGCACCGACACGCTCTACCCGAACATCGCCGACGGTGTCGATGGCATGAATTTCATCACGCAATGCGTCGCCAGTTCGACCGACGGCGCGGCATGGAAAAGCATGAAGCACAAGTTGGTTAACTAGATCAACCGTACGTCTCTAACTTGCCGTGGCCATTTCACCACGCAAACCGTGCAATCCTTCGCTGCCCAGGCGAATCGTTTTACCATCAATGTCCAATTCGTAAACATCGTCCAAGTCCTGGTAAGCGCGCACGGTCACTGCTGCGCCCGGCGTCAAACCTTGTTCCTGCCAGCGCCGTAGTCTTGCCGGGTTGTCGTCCTGTGCCTCGCGGATGACCACACGGTCGCCGGGTCGAAAATCGCTGAGCCGATGCAAATTGCGTGAGGCAATGTGACCCTCGCGGGTCGGGATCGGATGACCGTGTGGGTCTTCCAGCGGCTCGTGCAGGTGCGCCGCGATGGCTTGTTCCAAACGTGGCGAAATCGCGTGTTCCAGCGCTTCCGCCTCCGCATCGACTTCGCTCCAGTCGAGGCCCAGCACCTTGGTCAGAAACAACTCAACCAGCCGATGCCGACGAATGACGCGCCGTGCCTCGGCACGGCCCTGCTCGGTCAACCGGGCACCGGACCCTGGTTCGTAGATGATCCATCCGGCTTCCCCCAGCCGCTTCAGCATTCCGGTCACGGATGGTGCGCGCACGTTGAGCCGCGTGGCAATATCCGCGGGAGAGGCTTGCTTCTCCGAGCCGCCCAGCGAGTGAATGGCCTTGAGATAATCCTGAACAGCTGCACTCGGATTGATTTCAGTCATGGTGTACATCTCGGTGCCGAACTACAGAGGTAGGATACAAATCCAATTCGCCGGTGCCTACATTGACGGCCCGGCGACCCAAATGATCCACAGCGTCGAACCGACGGCGACACGCATTCCCGTTTGAAGCGCCGTCCACCACAGCAGAGTGCGTATTATGTCGTTGCCCGTCGCCAGTGCCTTTTGCACCTCGGCCTGCACCATCTGCCTTGGATTAACATACCCGAAGGTCGCGGCCTTCACCGCCGACGCTTTCCACGTGCCCAGCCAGGACTCGGCTCTTAAGAAATACTTCTCTGCTTGAGCAACGTCGATGTTGCCGATGCGTACGAGAAAGTACACATCGACCGCCAGCATCCCCAGTACCGACACGCCCAGCGCGGGCCAAAACCACCAGCGCCCCGTCAACTCCGTCGTCAATAACTCCGCATGGGGAAACGCCAAGCGGGTCAACCCTGCCTGTATTGCCCACAAGAGCAATGTTATCACCAAAGGCAACCCCGCCGACCAAGTCAATAACAAACGGCCTTCATCACGCAACACATCTAACAGCTTCTGATAACGCCGAATCAAACCCAAAGTCAATCGAACGATCGCGCGGTACAACCCCGCGCGCCGCACCGTGCCAACGAAGAACATGGCGAAGAGATAGAACTCGAAGAGACGGAGTAGATTCATGAACAGTTGTTAGTGGTCAATGGTGGGTAGTGAACTGGCAGTGCCACAGATCTTGGACGTTGTTCATTGGAATAAGAAACTGGGCCGGAAGGTCATACACCTCCCGGCCCGAGGATTGACAGTTATTCCTGACGACTGTTCACTGATCCGCGTAGATTCTCGTCGCCTCTTCCTTATGCACCGGCTCCACCAGGATCGTGCTGGTGATCCGTGACTTGAAATGGGCAATGCCGGCCGCCGTGGCCTTCACCGTAATGCGGTAAACGGCGTCGGAGCGCGGGCCGAGTTGGGCCAATGGCGCGAATGTCACTTCGTTGCCATTGGGCGTATAGCCGGTCGGCCCGGTCGCGGACTTGAACTGCATCTTGTCAGGAATTTCGCACGTCAGCTTGATGTCGGTCTCGGTCTTCGTTCCGGTGTTGGTGATGCGGACTTCGTAGATCGTCTCGCCACCAATTTCGACCGGGTCTTCTAGATCGACAACGCTAAGCAGAATTGCGGAAATGCCTTCGATTTTCACCGGCAGGCGATGGTTAGCCTTCAATCCACGTGCGGCTTGAGCCGTGACCTCGTGGACAAAGTCGCCGGCGTTGGTCGCCTGCAGTTCAACGTTCATTTCGCGGTTCTGCCCCGCGCCGATCTCGCCGACAAACCACGACACGGTGCGCGTGGCCTGGTCGTACCGGCCACCGTTGTCGGAGTTCACATATTTGAATCCGGCCGGTAATGCGTCATGCACCAGCACGTTGGCGGCCGCCGCGTCGCCGGGGTTGGTCACCGTGATCTTGTACGTCGCCTTGCGGTCGAGATATCGCAAAGCCGGGCCTTTGGATTCAACTGTAATTTGCGGAGTGATGACGTTGATGGTGGCTTTGTCGCTTGATTTCAAACCGCCATCGGCCTCTGCGGACGCTTTGCATGTCTGATCTCCGCCAGCTCGTGCCACGCACAGCACTTGCACGGTGCGCTTCTCGCCGGGATTGAGATTGCCGATATCGAAATTAACGACGCGGCCCTTCACATGCTCCATGCCTTCGGGCATCTCGGCCATGAGTTTCACATGCTCGGCGACGCCGTCGCCAGGGTTCGTCACTGTCAATTCAAAGTTGGTGCCATCGCCGATATGGCAGCGTGTCGGGCTGCCGGCCTTCACCATCAGCTTCGGCTCACTGGCACGGATGGTCATGCTCGCGCGTGTCGAGAACGTGACGTTGGCGCTGACACCCTTGTTGCCTTTATCGGTCTGAACAATGCGAACCTGAACAGATCGTTCTTCACGAGCACCAATGGTGCCAAATTCCCATGACAACGTTTCATCGCTTGTCATTGGTTTAGGATTAGCCGAGACCACGCTTTTTGTGTTCATAGTCAGTCGCAGCTTCACATCGCTGATCGAAAAGTGGGAGGTGTTGCGAACGTGGATCGTGTAGTCATTCGGATGACCGACGCGGACGATGGTCGGACCGGTCCATTCGACACGCACCGATGGATCAACACGCGCCGGTGATCGATCAATCGACTCAGCAATTGTGCTTTCTTTTGCAGTCGCTCCGCCATCGGTCTGCGCGGACAAGTCCGGCAGCATGATCGGTGCGGGCGCTACGGGCGCGGGTACCGCATCGCCGGGGCTGGTCGGTGGCAACAAAGCCGGCGGCTGTTGCGCTTCGAGGCTGCGCCAGCCCGCCCATGTCAGACCGAAAAGTGCCAGATACGCCAGGATGTATCGCCTCGACATCGTTCGCCTCCGTGCGAAAGAGACCTCGTTCCACGTCTACCACCCATAACCGGGCAAGGCAGCGAATCAAGGCGAATTGGCCAAATATTGCTATTTGACTATCGAATAGATTACAGTACGATATCACCTAGATACCAACGCGAAGGCGTTGGTCCAAACCCTGAGGATGTCATGCGTGAAACCGAGCTGAAACTGACCCCCGGCATTCCGATGTTGGTCGGCGTGATTGCCGCACCGCTGATCGTCGGCGCGCTATTGTTGACGCAAAGCATTGTCACAATTGTTGTTGCGGTAATTCTTGCGCCGCTGTGGATTCTCAGCCTCATCGGCTTTGTCCTCGTTAACCCGAACGAGGCCAAGGTGATTCAGCTCTTCGGCAAGTACGTCGGCACAGTCAAAGAGACCGGCTTCTTCTGGGGCAACCCGTTTTATGTCAAAACGAAGGTCTCGCTTCGAGTTCAGACGTTTGAAACTGGCTCAACCGACCCGGCGGCCGATGGTTCAACGCGCCGAAAATCGGCCAAGGTGAACGACCGTGATGGCACGCCGATTGAGATTGGAGCAGTAGTCGTGTTCCGTGTCGTCGATACGACGGCCGCGACCTTTGCCGTTGATAACTACCTCAACTACATGCACATGCAGGCGGATGCCGCGTTACGTAATCTTGCCAGCCAATACAGCTACGACAGCCCCGACGACCAAGCCCATTCGTTACGCGGTAACACGGGCGAAGTTGCGGAGCGGCTGGCCCACGAAATCCAGGAACGCGTCAAAACGGCAGGGTTGGAAATCATTGAATCGCGAATCAGTTGCCTGGCCTATGCCACGGAAATCGCCTCGGCGATGTTGCAGCGGCAGCAAGCCTCGGCCATCATTGCCGCCCGGCAGAAGATAGTCGAAGGTGCTGTCGGCATGGTCGAGCACGCGTTGGAGATGATGGACGCCAAGAAGATCATCCAACTGGACGACGATCGTAAGGCGCAAATGGTATCAAACTTGCTCGTCGTACTGTGCGGTCACGGAAGCCCCCAAGCCGTGGTCAATACCGGCAGCATTTATTAATAGCGTATGCCATGCCACGCAAACCGTTCCTGTTGCGGATCGACGAAAAAGTGCTCACCGATATCCAGCGGTGGGCCGATGACGATTTGCGCAGCTTGAACGCTCAAATCGAATGGCTCCTGCGCCGGTCGCTTGCCACAAGCGGCCGGCGAAAGGCGGAATGTCTTGACGCGATTGCGTCAGCAAACGAAGATTAAGCTCTATCCGCGAACCACCCAATTGACGAGTTCCTTGAATTTCGGCGCTTTTCCCTGCGACAGAATGCCGACGCGGAAGACGCGGCCGGCGGCGAAAACGCAAAACGTAGCCAGTACCAGCACGCCCAGGACACCAGCAATGGGCTGCCAAACCGGGATCAGCGGGCTGATGGACATGCGGAATGGCATCAACATCGGCGTCATGGTCGGGATTAGCGAGAGCGTGACGGCCAACCCGCCGTTCGGCTCGTCTAGCACGGCAAACCACAAGAACATGGGCATCGTCAGCACGATCATCACGGGCATCATCAGGCCCTGAGCGTCTTTCAACTCTGAACACGATGCACCCACCGCTCCGAAGATCGAGCCGTACAACATTACGGCCAACACTTGAAAGATCAGAAACCAGCCAACTAGGTGAAACGGCGCCTCTTTAACCACATCATAATAAAGTGCGACACACAGGCCGCCGAATACGTAGCACAGCACCACCGTTAATGACACGGCCACATTGGCAAGGAGTTTCCCGGCCATCAGTTGGAAAGTGCCAACGCTACCCAGCAGCACCTCGGCGATACGTTGCTGTTTTTCCTCAATCGTACTCTGCAACATGTATTGTGACATCATCACGGCCATGAACATGATGGTCATCACGCCCATGGGCACGAAGATCTTCATTTCGCGTGCTGATGCTTCGCCTTTGTCGAT
>JANNLP010000752.1:0-1764 GCA_031396905.1 Gemmataceae bacterium | reverse complement strand
TATGAAGCAATGGTCGCCGATCACCGCGCGATGGCCCACGTGATTGCCGCTCCAGAGGATGACGTTGTCGCCGATGCGGGCCTTGTATTGAACGACGTTGTTTTCAAAGATAAAGCAGTTTTCACCGACGACGACATCGCGCCACACGAAAGCGCGCGAACTGACATAGCTGACCGGGCGATAACCCATCGCCGTCACGCCGCGAAACAGCCGGGCGCGCACACGATTGAGCCGCGTATACGTCACAGCCACGAAACAGCGATATTCGCCGGGCGGATACAATTGCTCGACTTCGTCGAGGGCCACCACCGGCCGGCCAAATAGTTCGCTCTTCTTGAGGTATGCCCGTTCAACGGCAAACGCGACGACCTCATACGGAGAGTCGTGAGTAAAATACTCGCAGGCGATTTCGGCAAACTCGCCGTCGCCAATGATTACCAGTTTTTCGCCGGACTTCGCCGACATGCAGGCCGTCCTTGGCCATAAACAATGATGCAGTATCCCCGGCCCGCGATTCTAATCGGAAAATCGCGGAATTGACAATGGCAAAGAGGCAGCCGCGAGGCTCGTCTGACTTTTCCCAATCTGAGTTCGTCGTTATAATGCCAATGGCAACCGCGCATGGGTTTGGTGCCTGAATGCAAGGATAAATGCGATGGCCAAAAAAACGAAAAGCAAGCGTGTTCTTCTAAAACCACCCTGGCCCCCTGACTCGTTCACACGTGCCGAGCTGCGGAAGGCTCTCATTAAGGTGGAGGCCGAGCGACCTGGCCGCAAAGCGGTTAAGGAGTTGAATGGCGGCAAATGACTACTCGGCGAACGTCTTCGTCAACTGTCCGTTCGATGCTGCCTACAAACCACTGTTCGAGGCCATCACGTTTGCAATTCTTGATTGCGGCCATCATTCGCGGTGCTCGCTCGAAATTGATGACGCCAGCGAAGTTCGCATCGACAAAGTGTTCAGAATCATTGCCGAGTGCAAATACGGTGTTCACGACATCTCGCGAACGGAAATAAACGCCGCAAACGGCTTGCCACGTTTCAACATGCCGTTGGAGCTTGGCATGTTCCTGGCGGCCAAGCGCTTCGGCACCGGTCGCCAACGAAATAAAGTCTGCCTGATTCTCGACAGCCAACCGTATCGCTACCAACAGTTCATCTCCGACATCGCTGGACAAGACATCCAAGTCCACAACAATGATCCACGTGACGTGATCACTGTGGTTCGTAACTGGCTGCGCAACGCATCTGGTTCCAATACGGCTCCTGGAGGCGCGGAAATCAACCGGCGGTTCCGATTGTTTACCGACGAACTTCCCGAACTCTGCGCGAGCCTTCGCTTGCAGCGCGATGAACTGACCTTCAAGGATTTCACGTTGGTTGCCTATGACTGGCTAAGCCGCAATACTTGAACCGCGCTCATAAATGTGCGCGTTGTTATCGGCCGCCTTGTGCCGCCACCCAACTACAATGCCCCCATGATCCTTCGTCGGCGCCGGCTGTTGGTTTGTGCTGGTGGGGCTGCTATGCCTGCTGTGGGCCGGTGGCGTGTGGACATTTGTCATCGGCGCAGTTTCAACTAAAGACGCCGAACGAATTACGAACGGAATGCCAGGGGACGAGGTGCGGGCACTTCTTGGACGACCAATGTACGAGTGCTCGGTGGCCGAACTTTGGGAAGTTAGTGATGGGATAATCCACGTCCGATATGCCGAAAACGACCCTCAACATCCGGTCACTAATTGGCAGGTCGTCACCGTGGGC
>JANNLP010000413.1:0-3139 GCA_031396905.1 Gemmataceae bacterium | reverse complement strand
GGCGTGCCAAGACCTTGGAGCGGGACAAATCCTGAGGACCGTCCAGCGCGGCCGACAGCTCGGCCGAGTCGATCAGCCCGCTTTCGTCTAATAGCGATAAAAACCGGTCGCGACTGATCTCAGTCGTCGTCGCCACTGCTGTGCCGCCTTCACGCGAGTGAGAAGCCGGCACTCATAGAATCAGCGCCGGCGTTCCTATACAGTGTCACGAATGACGATGCAATCACCAAGCCCGCGCGTAATACTGTTTGCGCTTTTTGTTCTAACGAGCGCGTTTGGCTGCGAACGCCGCCCATCCACTGTGCTGATCGGTCACCTGGCCCCGATGAGCGGCGCGGACCGAGAGCGCGGCCTCGCGGCCGTGCGCGGTGTCCAACTTGCCGTCGAGACGATTAACGCCGACAAGAATCAATTGGTGGCGGGTTATCGCATTGCGGTCCTCCATGCTGACACGAAAAGCGACCTGACCACCTGCGAAAACCAGGCAGTGCGGCTGGCGACAATCAACAAAGTCTCGACGATCATCGGCGGCGACACGCGGGAACAGATGGCACGGCTCAAACCTGTTGCCCGCGATTACAATGTGACCATTGTCGGCCCGGCCGGTGGCGCAGGCA
The DNA here is from genome assembly GCA_031396905.1 of Gemmataceae bacterium. Classification (GTDB taxonomy): domain Bacteria; phylum Planctomycetota; class Planctomycetia; order Gemmatales; family Gemmataceae; genus JAIBBI01. The sequence goes on along the minus strand of JANNLP010000413.1, from coordinate 2,522 downwards.
GTTCGTCGAACTTGTTCGGCCTCGGCGTTTCGCTCGATCAACGCGTGGAAGCCATCGCCGCGCTGTTGGCAAAACAACCGAAGGAATCGAAGTTACTTCTCATGGTGGATCGCCGCGATGCAGAGCTGACGGCGGCCGCTGATCGGCTGGCCGACGCCATTCGAGCGCACATTCCGAGCATCGAGGCGTTGCCTTTCAAAGATCGCAATGAATTCTATCCATCGTTGCAGCGCAAGCCATTAGATATTGTGTTGTACTTTGGCACGGCACAAGACCTGGCCGTAGTTGCCAAAGCCATCGCTAAGCCACGAATGATGCTCTACGCCGGCGATGAAGCGGATTGGCATCATTTGTTGAACGAACCGTCTTCGGATGGTTGTTTTGTTCTTGGATCAATGCCGGCCACACCGGTGGCGGACGCGGACAAGGCGTTTATGACTGCATATCAAAGTCGTTTTGCCGAGCCGCCTACTATGGAAGCCCGGCGATACTGGGATGCGCTTCAAGTGCCGTGTGCCGCGATCCGCGAAGCCAAGAGCCTTCAAGCTGACAAGCTCGTACCGAAACTGCGTGAGCTAAAGACCGGCGCACGATTGAGCGGGCCATTCGTCATTGGACCGGATCAAGTGGCACGCGGTCCGGTTTTTGTGTTGCAAATTAAGAACGGCCAGCTCGTTGATCATGAACGGATCGAGCCCACGCCGGACAAAAAGGCACCATGAACTTGCGGCAACAGACAGTTGCGATTAGGATCGTAGTGGAGACGCATGAACGCGATCGGGCCACCGCCGTGTCCGCCAATGCTTGCCATCCAGGATGATGGCCGGGATCGCCTTCGACTTCGCCTCAAGCAACTCTCGTGGACAACCGTGACGATTGCCGCCACCACGTGGTTCTGCACGTACGGTCCCATTCCGGGCATATTCGCAATCGCGGTTGCCAAGCATATTCTCGTCGCAATTCTGGTCATGGGCGTGGGCCTGGATCAGGCGGCTCGTCGTGAGTGAAAACCGGCGTCGGCTATTTCTCGCGCTGCGATCACTTGAAATAGTCGGCGCTAAGCCCGAAGCCGCTTGCCATTCATCATAATCATTAAGGTTGGTAGGTCCGGAACCCGTCGATATGTTGCACATTGCGGTTCTGGCAGCTAAGTTGAAGTATGTCGGCGGGATACCCTGCGCCGATGCCTGGGGAGCGTTATGCGCGTCTACCGGGTGGGTGATGAACCCGTCCCGCAGTATCGTTTGGTTCGCAAACTCGGCCAGGGAGGCTTCGGTGCCGTTTGGAAAGCCGAAGGCCCCGGTGGCATTGAGTGCGCGCTCAAATTCCTCTCCATGGGGAACAATCAGGGTCTGCGCGAATACCGCTCCATCAAGCTGCTGAAAAACGTCCGCCATCCGCATCTCGCGCCACTTTCGAGCTTCTGGCTCAAAGACGCCAACGACAATATTCTCGGCGACAACGTCAACGACACCACCGAGTTTCAGAACAGCGGTTGCGAACTCATCATTGCGATGGGCCTAGGCGAAAAAAGCCTCGCCGACCGGCTCGAAGAATGCCTCAAGACGGGCAAGCCCGGCTTACCGATTGATGAACTACTGCATTACATGAGCCAGTCGGCCGATGCCATCGATTATCTCAATCGACCGGTGCACAATTTGGGTCAGGGTCAACCCGCGGCGCTGCGGCACGGCGACATTAAGCCAGCCAACATTCTCACCGTCGGCGGCGGCGTGTGGGTCTGCGACTTCGGCCTGGCGGGCTTGCTCGGCGGCGGCGATGTCCGCACGAGTGCCGGCCAACCCATGTTCACGCCGGCGTACGCCGCGCCGGAAATCGTCAACTATCGCGGGGCCAGCCCGTTCAGCGATCAGTATTCATTGGCCGTCAGTTATGTCGAGATGCGGTGCAACCGCCTGCCATACGACGCTGATAGCAAAGACGCGGTCGTCGCACTCATCAGCATTGGTGCGATCGATATCGACTTCCTGCCCAAGGACGAGCAGCCGATCATCAAGCGGGCTTTGTCATTCAAGCCGGATGAGCGCTATCCCAATTGCATGGAGCTGGTGAAAGCCCTGCAAAAAGCCTTCAAGCCCGGCATGGGCAGTGGCGCGGGCACCGGCAGCGGCTCGATGGAAAAGCCGCCGATCGCTGAGGAGATTTTCCAGCGCGGCAAGGAAGTCGTGCACGGCTACAAGATGGAGAAGTGCCTCGGCAAGGGCGGCTACGGTGAAGTCTGGCAGGCGACCAACCGCTGCAACAAGTTCTTGGCGGCCAACTCGGTGAGAATGATCAGGTAGGCAGGGATCGGACCACCGGGGCGCGGGTAGTCTTCGTCGGGAATGACCTCACCCCAGGCATCCAGCAGCCAAAACGCCTGCATCTTCATCAAGTTCGGGTGGTCCAACTCATCCTTGATCGTCTCAAGCGCATTCCACTCCTGCTTGCTTTTGATACCCGAAAGATCCTTCACCACTTTGAGAGCGACTTTCGTTTTGCCGGGACCGGTCGCCTGCCAG
>JANNLP010000695.1:0-1861 GCA_031396905.1 Gemmataceae bacterium | reverse complement strand
TTCGACAAGCAGTACGTGCGCGATTACCTGGAGTCGATCCACTGGAACAAGCAGCCGCCGGCGCCGTCGTTGCCAGCGGACGTGGTCCAGGGCACCCGCAACAAGTACCTCGACGCCTTCCGACGCCTGGCCGGCCGGGAGCTGGAAGTCGCCCGTGCGTGACGCACTGGACAAACTCGTCACCGAAATGGTGGACAAAGGTGTCCACTTCGAGGACGCCCGCCGCGAGTTCGAAAAACGATTCATCGCCCAGGTGGTCGAGGCCTCAGCCGGCAACTTGAGCAAGGCCGCCGATACATTGGGGATGCATAGAAATACCCTCTCCCGTCGAATCAGAGAGTTGAAAATCCGCAGCCGATAGCCTTGGCGTGCGCATTGCATGCGGTTGACCGACGCGAGATCACCAAGGTGCGGCCAAAACCCATGTCCAGCCAAATTCTCCTCGTAAAATCCGAATCCGACGCCTCCTCGACGTTCGAGCAGCTGCTTGTCAGTGCGGGCCATAGTGTAACGGCGGTGACATCTTTCGAGGCTGCGGCCCTTCCGGCCTCCTGGACCCGGCCCGATCTACTGTTGACGGCTATTCGGCTTGGCCGTTTCAACGGACTCCACCTGGCCCTCCGGTTCCGCCTGGAACATCCCGGCGTGCCGATCATCGCGATTGGTGATGAGGCAGAAGTCGGACTGGCGGCAGAGGCAATGCAGCTCCGAGTGAGATTTGTGCCCAAGTCCACCGCCCCGGGGCGGTTCCTCCGTTACATCGATGAACTGCTCGCGGGGGGCAAGCCACGCGACCTTGTGAGCACGCGACGATGGTCCCGCCGGGCGGCGACCCTGCCGGCGCGGCTCTCAGTCGGCGAGGCCCAGGTCTTGGACATCGGCTACGGCGGCATGTGCCTGGCGTGCGCCGAACCGCAGGTCAGGGAAGATGGGCCGGTTGACGTCAGCCTTCCCTCCGTAGGCATGGTTGTGTCCGGTGTCTTCCGCTGGGCGAAGCCCGCCGCCGACCCCGAGACTTGGGCGTGCGGCTTTGAACTGGACACCGTCACCTCCGATACTCGCCGGTGGCGACGGGTCGTCGACTCGGTTCTCCAGTCGTAGGGATGCGGGGCGACGTGCCCCACTTCTTTCTCCTCTTTCGTTTCCTCCTCCTTCCTGACGTCCTGGCAGGTTGCTGAAAAAGCTGCCAACCTGAAGAACAAATAACGAATTTAGAATACCGAACCAGCCCAATGCTGTTTGGTCGATTGATCGATTTATATTTCTTGGGCAGTCGACCAACCGGCCCGAGTACTCCATTAGGCAGACTTTTGTCTGCCTGCCGGGCCGTAAACCGCTCGGTGACGCTCGGTCACTCCCCGACATTGAACAGATAGTCCACCGCCGCGGCCAAAGTCTTCCGCGTAGATCCCTTAAGAACTGGCCCATTTATGCGAAAGCAGACGAATAACCCAGAAGTCCGCCGTTTTGGCGACAACTTTGCTAAGCCGAGGTAGTGAACGGCAACTCAGCAGCAGACACGCAACCCGACAGGTGTCTTGGACCTTGCTTCTCCGATGAGGCGAACGAATGCGATTCGACGGAACAGCTCAATTAATCGGACATAGCCACGCCATCAAAGATCTGCGCGAGGAGATTTCTCGCGTCAGTGGAACTGACGCCAAGGTTCTGATCACGGGCGAGAGCGGCGCGGGTAAGGAACCGCGGCGGCCGCCTTTTTTGGGTTGTTGTTTTTCTTCTTCTTCGGCCATTTCGCGGACTTTCCAGGGATAGAGAGTGGTAATGGCGATTTCGCAAGCGTGCAGTAAAGCCAAGACACCAAAGAGCGCCAACCAAAGGAGCGTGAGCGTAATGATTTGGC
>JANNLP010000637.1:0-4236 GCA_031396905.1 Gemmataceae bacterium | reverse complement strand
TTATTCGAAGCGCAGTGCCCGCACGGGTTGCAGCCGCGCGGCCTTCATAGCCGGCAGCAGACTGAAGATGGCTGCCACGGTGATGGCGCCCAAATTGATCCACATCACGCTCATGGGCTGCACGTCCACGGGAATATCGTTGAAGTTGTATACCTGGCGGCTAAAAACGTGTTGGCCGGTCACGCGACTGAGAAACATTTCAATTGAGTTCAGGTTCCGCGTAATCGCCAGACCCATGCCCGTGCCCAATAGGTCGCCGACGATGCCGAGCAGTAGGCCGTAACCGAGAAAGATGCTCATGATGCCACCGTTGGAAGCGCCGAGCGCTTTGAGCACACCGATGTCCCGGGTCTTTTCCACGACGATCATGCTGAAGATCGCAAGAATGCCGAAGCCCGCGACGCCGACGATCAGGAAGAGCAACACATTGAGAATGCCGCGCTCGATGTCGATGGCCGCGAGGATTGGCCCTTGCTTATCTTCCCACGTCTGCACAAGGAATTCAAATGGCGAGAACTCCGCTCGCAGTGCATCGACGACGAACCTGGCTTTCGAGAAGTCGGTGAGCTTCAGTTGGATGCTCGTCGCACGATCCTGCATGCCGCGTAAACGTTGCAGGTGGTCAAGCGGCACGAACACTAGGCCCGAATCGTATTCACTCATCTCCGACTTGAAGTAACCAGCAACGGCAAAGCGATCATACTGCGGCGTCAACTTCGCGCCGCCGGGGCAAACCAGCGAAACGGTGTCGCCCGGTTCGCATGTGTAAATATCTTCGTGGGAGTTCCCATCCTTTTCAAAGCGACGGAAGTGGACCAGCGCCTGACCGATCAACATGCCGGCAACACGCTTTTCCTCGTGAATCCACGGATCAACGGGCGGTATGTCGCCGGCTTCTGGCGGATTCGGTTCGACAGCCGCTGGGGGGGCCGGCATGCGGAATGAGTCGAAGCGGAACTTGGCCGACGGCGACAATTCATACGACGGCGCAATGCGTTGTTCCTTTTCGTCGTAAAGATACTCCCCGAATCCACCGACGGCGGCGCGAGCGGCCGCATCGACACCCACAACCCGGACCATCTTGGTGATTGGTGCACCTCGGAACGAATACTGGATCATACCCGGTGTCTCAATCGCTGGGCACATGGCCGTGATGTACGGCCCGGCTGCCGTGGAGCGAATGCGGGCCATCATCCCTTCCGGATTCTCAAAGCCATCGAAGGCCAGGGATTCAATCGCAACATCAGCCAGCACACCATGCAAACGATCGCGCAACTTGGTCGAAAAGCCGGCCATCACGCCATTGACGACAATTAACGTCGCCACGCCGAGCATGACGCTGACAACGCAGACAAGCGCCAAGTAGCGAGTTTTGAGATAGCGCCAACACAACAGGGGCTTATACATCCTTGTTCCTCACTTCTCCGGTCGCAACAGCGGAAACAGTATCACGTCCCGGATGGTTTGCGTGTTGGTCAGCAGCATAACAAGGCGATCGATTCCCACGCCGAGGCCGCCGGCAGGTGGCATACCGTGTCGCAAAGCGCGGATGAAGTCGTCGTCCATCTTGGCCATCGATTCATCGGCGGGCAGCCCAGTCAATTGCCGGCGGAAACACTCTTCCTGCGTCACCGGGTCGTTCAGTTCCGTGTAGGCGTTCGCCAATTCCATGCCGAAGATGTATAGCTCGAAGCGCTCGGCGATATTCGGGTGGCCATGCTTGCGTTTAGTCAGCGGACACAGAGCGGCGGGGTAGTCACAGACAAACACCGGGCGGTTGCTTTGCTCCAGCATCGGCTCGACGACATACTCGAACAAATCATGCACGAGTACTTCGTGGTCCTTGATGTCAATCTTGTCGATACCGTTCTTGCCGGCGGCAGCCTTGACGGCATCGCGATCATCGAACGGACAACCGACGTGCATGGCGAACAGATCGCCGTATGATTCGCGCGGCCACGGCGCGGTGAAGTCAAGGAAGCGCTCGCCGAAGGGAAGTACCCGCAATGGGTCCTGCCCGGCTTTCGACTCGTTATGTGTCCCCGAGTGGCTCATGTTCAACACGTCGATGCACGCCAGGATCATGCTCTCCGTCAGGTCCATCATGCTGCGATAGTCGCCATACGCCTGGTACAACTCCAACATCGTGAACTCAGGATTGTGCTTGCGGCTCACACCCTCATTGCGAAACACCCGGCCCAGTTCGTACACCCGCTCCATGCCGCCCACGAGAAGGCGCTTGAGATGCAACTCCAGCGCGATGCGCAAATATAAGTCGATATCAAGTGTGTTGTGATGGGTCGTGAATGGCCGCGCGGCGGCACCGCCGGCAATGGCGTGCAGCGTCGGCGTCTCCACTTCCATGAAACCGCGGGCATCAAGAAACGTGCGAATCGTGCGCACAATAGCGACCCGCTGAGTGGCCCGTTTCAACGCATCCGGCGTGTAGGTGAGATCAAGGTACCGATGACGCAGGCGGTACTCTTCATCCGCCATCCCATAATAGTCAGTCGGATGCGGTTCCAATGATTTGGTAAGAAAAGTCAATCCTTCGGCGCGTACAGTCGGTTCACCCTTCCGTGTCTTGCCAAAGATTCCCTCGACGCCAATGATGTCGCCGAGGTCGAAGTTCTGCGCCAGTTCCCAGCCATCCACGCCGACTTGCTTCGCTCCAATCATGATCTGCAGGCGGCCCGTGCGATCGAGTAATTCCAGAAAGTGAACTTTGCCTTGGATGCGGCGGAGCATAATACGGCCGGCGATTTTGACCTCTTCGGTCGGTCCGTCGTCAAAACTCACGCATGGCCGATCCCGCACAGTAGCAATGGGCTGGTGATCGTCAAACCGCTGTCCCCAAGGGTCCATGCCCAGCGCGACAATCCGCTGCAACTTCTCCGCCCGGCTGGCGGCATGATCATCGGGTGGCAACGGCGTCGGCGTCACAAGTTCCTCATATGCGCGCACAGGGACTGCGACCCCGAATTGTAGCCGGAGCGCTAGGGGTGTCAATTGCAACAACATCGACAACCTGCGGCGTTTGGGCTAAAATGCCGACATGGTTGTGGCCAAAGACAAACAGGCGAATCGGATCGCCAAACTTGAACGTGATGTCAAGACTTTGAAGGCACGATCGGCTAAGTCGCAATCGGTTTCATTCACCATCACAACATTCGCGCCGCATCCGATCAAGGTGATCAAGCCGATCATCGTCACAGTTCAGCCAAGCAACGGCCGTTTCGTAGCATCGTTTGTCGATGCCAACATTAATGCATCCGGAGACACCGACGTTGAGGCGGTTGCCGCGTTGAAGGACTACATGTCGAGTTATTTTCGACTACTTGATGGCATGCACCCGAAGCAACTCGGCCCTGGACCCAAACGACAGGTCGTCGTGCTGCGAGAATTTATCAAGCAACGGTAGGTCATGGCGCGCATTATCACGAAAGAGCTTGCCGATAAGATCGCCAAGAAATTGAAGGCAGCTTTCTTTTCCTCCGGGGCTCACGACATCGCTTGTGTTTTTCACAACGATAAAATCATTGCTTCGTTTGGCATTCGCCGCGGCTCGGAAAAAGATAAAGGTCACGATCACATTCCCCGTGACTTGCATATCGGACCCAATAAAGCGCGCCTGCTTGGCCAATGCCCCATGAGTCGTGATGAATGGATCTCGATCATGCGGGCAAAAGGCCTGATCGATGACGAGAACACTCAAGCAGATCAATAACAAATACCCGGCGGGTGGGCGTTCCCGCCGGGCGGTTACTATTCATTCATCACACCGCGGCGAGTTCGCGCTCGCGCGGTTTACCGCCTTCCAGCGCGGCCTTGAGCCGCAACCGGGCGGTGTGCAGTCGCCGCTTCACGGTGCCCAGCGGCACGTCGAAGCGATCGGCGATTTCGTTGAGCGACTGACCCTTAAGGTAGAACGCCTCAAGTGCGCTCCGGTCAATCGGCTTCAACCGCCGCAACGCACCGCGCACGGCCACCTTCTGTTCGGCTCGAACCATTGTGTCAAGCGGATCGCTCGTCACAGTAGCAACGCCTTCCAGAGCGTCGGTGCCGGCCCCGACGGGGATTGCCCGGCGGGTCAGCATGTTGATGGCCATGCGGGCCGTTATTCGCCGGAGCCAACCAGCGAAGCACCTCGGATCGCGAAGCTGCGCGATTTTCCGCCAGGCGTGGACGAACACTTCCTGCGTCAACTCCTGGGCCATGTGCGTGTTGCGCACCCGG
>JANNLP010000634.1:0-2827 GCA_031396905.1 Gemmataceae bacterium | reverse complement strand
CAACGCTCAACGCTCAACGCTCAACGCTCACCATTCAGCATCGACATCGGCACATCCGAGAATCTCGTGCTTAACGCCAATGGCGGCGATGACACGTCCTCCGCGACCGGCAACCTCGCGGCCCTGATTCAAATCACCGTTGACGGCGGCACCGGCAACGACACCATCACTGGCAGCAACGGCGCTGATGTGTTGCTCGGCGGCGACGGCGAAGACTTCATCGATGGTAATCAGGGTATCGATGTCGCCCTCATGGGTGCCGGCAACGACGTCTTTCAATGGGATCCGGGCGATGGCAACGACACGGTCGAAGGTCAGGGCGATTTTGACACCATGCAATTCAACGGCAGTGCCGCGAATGAAACCTTTGATGCCTCGGCCAATGGTGGCCGCCTGCGGTTCACTCGCAACGTCGCCAACATCGTCATGGACACCAACGACGTTGAGGCCGTGAATCTGCAAATGTTGGGCGGTGCCGACATTCTCACTGTCGGCGACTTGTCGGGAACTGATGTGCTCACGTTTAACGTCAACCTCAGCGGCGTATTCGGCGGCACGGCCGGCGATGCCCAAGTCGATACCGTCATCGTCAACGGCACCAATGGCGATGATGTCATTCAAGCCTTTGGCACAGCCGGGGCGGCGACCGTGATCGGATTGGCCACGATTGTGAACGTCACGAATAGTGAGCCAACCGCCGATCGACTCGTCATCAATGGCCTGATTGGAAGCGATGTCGTGGAAGCGTCGGGCCTGGCGGCCAATGCCATCCTACTGGTCGCCGACGGCGGAGAAGGCGACGACATCCTGATCGGTGGCGACGGCGCAGACACGCTGTTAGGTAGCGATGGCGACGATGTCCTCTTCGGCGGTCCGGGACTTGACGTCCTCGACGGCGGCATCGGCGACAATACTGTCATTCAGTAATGAGTCCGTTTTCAAACTCGGGCCGCGACAATTGCAGTCGCGGCCCGATTGGGCGAGGATCGGCGCCCGATACCTGTGATCGCATTGCGGCGAGTTGGTGGCGGCGGCTCTTGAAACGGAGGACAAAAGACGGCAAAATCTGACGGGGTGATACCGCCTGCTTCTCCCTCAGTTCGTAATCCCCTTCGTGATGCCCATGAACACGTCTTCCAAATCAATCTCTTCCTCACGCAACATTGTTAGCTTCAGGCCATTCTTGACGACTGCGTCGGCGATGAAGCTGCCTTCGTGGAATTCGGGTTTGAGGGTGACTTTCAGTGTGCCAGTCTCTTCTTTGGGTTCCACTAGCTCAACTTGATCCAACGACTTGATAAGTTGCTCGCCCGCCTTCTGGTGTTCGTCGGCGAGTTTCACTTCGAAGACGACTCGCTGTTGCACTTGCTTGATGGCGGTGGCCACGTCGCCGTCGAAGAGGAGCTTGCCGCGCTCAATGATGCCGATCTTGTTGCAGATGTCGGCCAATTCGGGAAGGATGTGGCTAGAGACGAGAATCGTCTTGCCCATCTTGCGGAGTTCCTTGAGCAGCCCGCGCATTTCGATGCGAGCACGCGGGTCCAAACCGGATGCCGGTTCATCCAGCAGCAATACTTGTGGTTCGTGCAACAAGACTCGTGCCAAACCGAGCCGCTGCGTCATGCCGCGGCTGAGGCTGGTGACTAGGGCATCGCGCTTGTAACCGAGATCCACCAACTCCAGCACTTGTTCGCACTTCTTCTTGCGTTCCGGTCCTTTGATGCGATAGGCGGCGGCGAAGAACTCGAGGTACTCGATCACCTTCATGTCGTCGTACACGCCGAAGAAGTCGGGCATGTAGCCGATCACCCGGCGGATTTCCTTGGCGTTGTTGTAGATCGAGTAGCCACAGACGGTGGCCTCGCCCCACGTCGGGTTGAGCAACGTGGCCAGGATGCGCATCGTCGTGGTCTTACCCGCGCCGTTCGGGCCGATGAAGCCGTACACATCGCCTTTTTCCAACTTGAGCGTCAGCCGGTTCAGCGCGTACAACTCGCCGTAGGTCTTCGTGAGGTCACGGGTTTCGATCATAGTTAGTTCCCGGGCGCGTCCGCCGAGCGGACCGGAAGAAGAATGCGAACGCAGGTTTCTTGCTTGAGCGTGCCATCGAGTTTCGGTCGTTTGGCTCCCGGCGCGTCGGGAAACGCACCGAACCATAATCGTGTCGGGTTGGCGGCATCGGCATTAGTCGCCTCGGCCGCGCCTTCGATTTTGGCCAGCGTGCCGACCAGGATGGCATCATTCGGGTTGCCGTTAAGCAGTCGCCACGATTGATCGAGATCACGCAGCGTGGCATTGCTGGGCCGCTCGGCACCGGTGCGCAGCCCATTGAAGAGGATGGAGGCTGGTAGCCAACTTGCATTAGCCGTTTCCGCGCCGCCGCGAATCGCCACGGCGTTTTCGTCAATGACTACCTTGGTCTTGCCAAAAGGATCGTCGAGCCAATTCTTGAACTGGCGCGGTTCCGTGGCCGTCACCGGTTTGGGACTGCCTGGTGCCAGCGTGCCCAACATGCGCACGGAGGGTTCACGTTGGCCCCCACCATAAATGAGGCACGCATTCTCCAGCGCGGCCGGCAAGTTGAGCGTGATGGTACCGATGAGTCCTTGACTTCCAGGCGGCACGCGCAGATCTGCATCGACCAGTTTGCGATTGCCTTCGAGCGGAGCCAGCCACTGACTCTGGAAGCCTTTGGTGGACCACACCTGCACCGGCACATTCCTCAGCACATGGACCGGTGGCGACCTAGCCTGGGATGTGAATCTGGTGTTGATCGACGTGGGGCAAAATGCCTTCTTCCAAGGGTTCGGCGTGCTGCCGAACACCG
>JANNLP010000597.1:0-4472 GCA_031396905.1 Gemmataceae bacterium | reverse complement strand
ACGGCTTGGTCATGTAGTCGTCGGCACCGAGGTTCAGGCCGGCAACTTTATCTTGCAGTGCATCTTTGGCAGTGAGCATCAACACGCATGACTTGCGGCCATTCGCGCGCCAATTGCCCAGCAACGTCATGCCATCGACTTTGGGCAACATGACATCGAGCACGATCACATCGTAGTCGGTTGCCTTAACCTTGGCGTCGGCTTCCTCGCCGTCGTGAGCCGTATCGACGGCAAAACCCTCTTCCTGCAAGCCCTGGCTCAGAGCCCGAGCCAACTGCTTGTTATCTTCAACGACGAGGACGCGCACAGTGTGATCTCCTTTCCGTACCTAAACCCCGCTTGGGATCGGGGGTAACGGAAATCCGCAACGTTCATTATGGCCCTTTGCCGCCATTTGTCGATGAGTTCCCCGGAACCCGTTGTCGCTGTTGCCGCCACCGTAGAAAGAATTGTAACGCAAACTGGAGGCAGATTCTGGACGGCATTCAGATTACCGATGTTTGGAAGGTCTACGATCTCGGCGAGGTCAAAGTGGAGGCGCTACGCGGCGTTTCGCTGACCATTCGCAAAGGCGAGTTCGTGGCATTGATCGGGCCATCCGGTTCTGGCAAATCGACGCTGATGAACACGCTCGGCTGCCTTGACCGACCGACCAGCGGCAGTTACTTGTTGGCCGGGCAGGAGATTGCCACACTTTCCAACAACGAACGGGCCGGAGTGCGCAACCAGCGCATCGGCTTCGTGTTTCAGAACTTCAACCTGCTTGCCCGAACGTCGGCACTGGAAAACGTTGAGTTGCCCATGCTGTACGCCAAAGGGGTCAGCGCCAGGCAACGGCATCAGCGGGCCAAAGAGCTGTTACACAAAGTGGGCCTCGGCGATCGCATGGATCATCATCCTGGGCAACTCTCCGGCGGCCAACAACAACGCGTCGCCATTGCCCGCGCGTTGGTCAACAATCCGACCATTCTGATGTGCGATGAACCGACCGGCAACCTGGATACTCGAACGAGCAAAGAAGTTATTCAACTCTTCCGCAATCTGAATAAGGAAGTTGGCATCACGGTCATCCTAGTCACGCACGATCAAGACGTGGCCCGGGCGGCCGAGCGCATCATCGTTTTACGCGATGGTGAAATTGTCAAAGACACCACCGACCTTGCCCAGGCTATGCAGGTTCTCCATCAGGAAGACTGAACCACCTCTCGGTTGCAAAAAAACTGGAATTGGCTCAAGTTGCGATAGTTGCTATGTACCTCGGTCGGGGGACATAGACATGTGGCGGCTATGGTGCCGACGGCTGATTGCGATGGGTGCGCCGGCGCTTGCGCTCGGTTGCTTTCCCACGGATCGGCAGTGGGCCATGGTCGTGCCCGAACAGCGCTGCCTGGATGTTCGTGCTCCGTCGCAGTTGTGCCACGCCGCCATTCCCGATGTTCCACCTCCGGAAACTGTATCGCGACGGTATTCCATAGATGCCGCCAACCTTTCGCTTGATGACGCCATTCGCTGTTCGTTGGCTAATTCGAAGGTAATCCGGGTGCTGGCCGGGTCGACAGTTGTCGCGAGCGGCCAAACTGTCTACGATCCGGCTATCTCAAACACGGTCATTGATGAAGCGCGAGCGACTTTTGATCCCGTCGTCAACGCCCGAAATACGTTTAGTCGCTCAGAATTACCGGTCGCTGGTTTTGATCCGCTGGTGCCAGCCGGCGCGTCCATTGGCGGCGGCCGCATCGACAACTACGATCTTGGCCTGGGCATCACAAAAAAGAACATCACTGGTGGCACGCTGGGCCTGGATGTCACTGAGAACGTCGCGCGGACCAATCCCGGACCGGCACCGCTGAATCCGCAGGACCGATCCGGCATCACACTCAGTTACACGCAGCCGCTGGCGCAGGGAGCGGGCGTGGCCGCCAATCTGACACCAATTGTCATCGCCCGCATCAACACGGAACGCTCGTATTTTCAATTGAAGGATGGTTTGCAAGAGTTGGTGCGCGGGACTGTGGAGGCTTACTGGTCGATCGTGTTTGCGCGGACCGATGTGTGGGCACGCCGGCAGCAAGTCGAGCAGGGCGAACAGGCACTACTGCGCGCCGATGCCCGACAGCGGCAGGGCTTCGGCAATGCGGCTGAGTTGGCTCAGGCCAAAGTGGGGCTCGCCAACTTCAGGGCGACGCTCATCGCATCCGAAGCCAACTTGCTGCAACGAGAAGCGGCGCTGCGAAACATCATGGGCTTGCCGCCGACGGAGCCGGGACGATTCGTGCCCGTGACGCCGCCGACACCCGAGCGGCTTGATCCGAATTGGGACCAAATTATTCGCCTTGCCGAGGAACGCCGGCCTGATTTGATTGAACTGAAACTCATCATTGAGGCGGATCAGCAATCGGTGATTGTGGCTCGCAATCAAGCACAGCCTAAAGTCGATACCACGCTACTTTATCGTTGGAATGGTCTGGAAGGCGAGACGCCGACGCGGGAGCGCATCTCCGCCGGGTCGAGTCAGTTCACGGATTGGTCCGTCGGCGTGAACTTCGCGGTGCCGCTGGGTCTACGTGCATCTCGTGCCGGGCTTCGCCGTTCGGAGTTGTTACTGGCCAAGGATCGCGCCAACCTCGATCAAGGGTTGCACGCTGCGACGCACACGTTGGCCGGCAACGTCCGCAACCTGGCTCAGTTTTACGAGCAATATAAGGCCTATCGAGAAACGCGGACGGCGGCGCGCATCAATTTGGAACAACAACTGGCCGAGTTCCGTGCCGGGCGGGCCATCTTTCTAAACGTGTTGCAAGCCATTACGTCTTGGGGCGATGCCGTCAGTGCCGAGGCCCAGGCACTGGCCCAATACAACATCGAGCTGGCAAATCTCGAACGGCAAACGGGAACTATCCTGGAAACGCATGGCGTCTGGATGTCGGAAGAGCGAACGCGATTCCTCGGCCCGCTTGGCCGTTGGGGTGAAGGACAGTGTTACCCATCAACAGTGATTCCCAGCCAAAACGCCGACCGCTACCCACCCGGCACCGAGCCGGCCGAAAAGTCGCTGGAGCGCGACATGCCGGCCGTGAAGATCGAGGCACCGGCCGGGCGCTAACGAAGTACTGACGATCTACAGCGTGCGTTTGATCTCATCGATGCGGTACGCTTCGATGACGTCGTCCACTTTGATGTCGTCGTAGTTTGCGACCTTGATGCCGCAATCGTAACCCTGCTTGATGTCGCGAACATCGTCTTTATGATGCTTCAAAGACTCTAAACCGGCAGTTCGGTCGGCTGGCGGATAGATGACCACTCCGCCGCGGATCAGGCGAATCTTGGCCGAACGTTCGATCACGCCGTTGGTGACGTGACAGCCGGCCACCGTACCCACCTTGCTGATCTTAAACACTTCGCGGACAATTGCCCGGCCAAGATACACAATCTCTTCGCGTGGTTTGAGCCGGCCTTCGAGGGCGGCGCGGATATCATCTGTCAAATTGTAGATGATGCTGTATTCGCGGATCGGGACGCCCAGCTGTTCGGCCAGGGCGCGGGCCTCATCATCCGGCACGGCATTGAAGCCAACGATCATCGTGTCGGTCGGGCTGGTCATCGCTAGTTGAACGTCGGACGCGGTGATGCCGCCGATGCCGGCATGTAGCACGCGGACCCGCACTTCTTCGTGCGTGAGCTTCTCCAACTCTTTGCGGATCGCCTCGACGGAACCACGGAAGTCGGCTTTGAGAATAACTTTGAGTTCTGAAACCTTGATTTCGCCGAGCGTCGGCAGCACCTTAGGCACGAAGCGGTTGAGCGCGTCTTCTTGGCGCCTGTTGTGTCGCTTCTCGGCAATTTCGCGGGCAACCACGATGTCGTCCACCACGGCAAACGGATCGTCGGCGTGCGGCACAACATCAAGGCCAGTGATGCGGACAGGTACACCCGGCCCTGCGGATTCGATGGTCGCGCCGAGGTCGTTGTACATCGCTCGGACGCGGCCCTGAGCAGGGCCACACAAGACAATGTCGCCTTTTCGAAGCGTACCGTCTTGCACCAGCAACGTGGTCTGCACGCCTTCAATGCCGGAAAGATGTGCTTCGAGGCAGGTGCCGCGACCAGGTTTACTGGGATTCGCCGTCAGTTCCTTCAATTCGGCGACGACGAGAATGGCTTCGAGTAGTTCGTCGATGCCGGTGCCCTTGGCGGCGCTGGTTTCCACGAACGGCACGTCGCCGCCCATGTTGTCGGGCAGGATGCTCAGTGAATAAAGTTGTTGCCGGGTCTTGTTCAGGTTGGCGTTGGGAAGATCGACCTTGTTGATGGCGATGACGATGGACACGCCGGCTGCCTTGGCGTGGTTAATCGCTTCCTCGGTCTGCGGCATGACGCCATCGTCAGCCGCACACACGATGACCGCGATATCCGTGACCTGGGCACCGCGAGCGCGCATCTTCGTAAACGCTTCGTGGCCGGGAGTATCGAGG
>JANNLP010000573.1:0-10791 GCA_031396905.1 Gemmataceae bacterium | reverse complement strand
CGTGGCATGCAAATTGCGTTGAAACAACTCACTCCATTGGAGGTGCGTTGCAACATGGCTGATAAGTCGCGAAAAGATGATGGTTCTGCGGATCAAACCAAAGATGTTGCCGGACCGAAATTAGGTCGGCCAAAGTTGATTGAGCTGTTGAATGAAGATCTTGCCCGTGAATATCAGGCCATCATTGCATACGTCGTTTATTCCAAGGTTATCAAAGGTCCTGAATACATGACAATCGCCAAGGAATTGGCGGCTCACGCACTGGAAGAACTGCAGCACGCGTTAACTATTGCCGGTCAAATCGACTATCTGGGCGGCATGCCGACGGTCACGCCTCGGACTGTTCGCGTATCGGACGATCCCAAGCAGATGCTGCAATTCGATTTGGACAACGAGAACGAGACCATACTCAATTATCGCATTCGCGTCCGCCAGTGTGAAGAACTTGGCGAGTACGCACTGGCGGAACACCTGCGAGCCATCCTGGTCCAGGAACAGGAACATCAAACCGACTTGGCGACAGCGCTGGGCAAGGAAGTTCCCGATGTCACAGCCGCGAATGAACGCGCATAGTTTTCTCGTTGCCTCAAAGGACAGGTCATGCCAAAAAGTTCCACGAACAAACCATTGCCTGCGACACGAATCCCCGCATCGACGACATACGACGATACGGCGGGTGCCGCACCGAAAGGTGATGTCGATCCTTCTCTGGCCGGCCAGGAGCGGGGTGACCGAATTGAAACGGGCAAAGCGATCGCTCGCGGTGGCAAAGAGTCCGGACATGTGCCGGGCGCGATGGAACGAAAAATAAAGTAATCAAGCTGAATAGTCCTTAGTCCTTGTCGCACGGGCAGGCACGAGGGCAAAACTCAGGAGCGACTCCCATGGCTTTGATCCTGCTAGTTGTTCTCGGGATAGTCATCTTCGCCAGTTTGCCACGCTATGGCTATTCGCGTGACTGGGGTTACCGCCCGGCGGGTTTACTCGGCCTGCTTCTGGTGGTTGTGGTAATTTTAGCGCTGATTGGTTCAATCCCCTGGGGTTACCGCACGGCGTACGTGGTCAATCCTCGGCCAGTGGTAATTGATCGAAGACCCATTACGGTTGTCAACCCGCCGGCTACACCTGCCCCACCGGTTAATCCACCGACTGTTATTCCTCCAACCGAATAAGCCGGCTAATGAAATGCCGCCCATTCTGCTCCAAGGATAGATTGTGAGGTGAACCATGCTTCCATTTCATACGATCTTGCACGCTAATGATCTTACTGACGCGTCAGAGGCGGCATTTCAAGTTGCTTGCGGACTGGCCAGGGATTACAAAGCACATCTCATCGTCGTGTACGTTTGGTCGCCCGTTCCTATGGCTGTTTCAGATGCAATGCCTCTACCGGCACCAACGGGAATGAATGACGACCTCACATCGATCAAGGATGCGCTAGCCGCGCTTGTGAGAACTCATCCACACATCCAAATCTCTTATCGCATTGAAGAAGGTGAACCCGTCGATGGCATTTTGCGGGTCGCGAATGCGACGGTGGCTGACTTGATCGTCATGGGCACGCACGGATATCAGGGCTTGACGCGACTTCTCTTAGGCAGCGTCGCCGAAAAAGTTCTGCGCGATGCTCGCTGCCCGGTGCTGACCGTGAAATCTGACTTGCCGGACAAGGAGGCCCAGCCCGCCTTGGTCGCCCATGAGCCCTTGCCTGCGTTTACCGCGCAGGCGGTGTGAATAGTCGAAGTTCGCCACTCTAGGTGTGGAGCGAGGCCATGCAACCATTCCGACTCATGTTGATCGTGACCCAGGGTGAAAACGCTGGCAAGGGCTTTGATTTCGAGCATCGCGGCCGATGCCTGATTGGCCGTGCCGCGGACTGCGACATTCGTCTCAGCCGGCGTGATGCGGAGTCCGATATTTCACGCCACCACTGTGAATTGGAATTCGATCCTCCCAACGTTTGGCTGCGTGACCTCGGCAGTCGCAACGGCACTTTTCTCAACAACAAACCTATTGGCCAGCGGCAGCCGGATACACCAGTCGAGGATGTGGACATCCACCAATTCCCCTCTTACAGCGTCGCCAACGGGGACCAAATACGAGTTGGCCATTCCGTACTGCGCGTCGGCGTAATTGGTGGCGAAGTGTGAACCGGCGTTGAGTGTCCAAACCGGCGATGATTCCAGTCATTTCAGTAATAAGGCAATTCGGGCAAGTGCGGTGAGCGCTAAAGTGCTTGTCGGTTCATCGAACCAGCAAGAAACATTACGGGTGAATCGATCTCCGGTACAAGCGAATTTGACCATCTTGTGCCACGATCGTATTCACCCGGCGGCCCCACCTACATATTGCTCGTTGGAGCCACTATTGGCAAAGTCGTGCCCTTAGTTCGGCACGGCCTCAATCACAGTTGCCACCGATGTGGAGCTTGGCTGGGTGGTCACCGTTACCCGCATTCCCGGCTTAAGTGCCTGGATGTTAGATGCTGATCCACCCACCGTAAGTCGACCATTCGGTGCCAATCGAAATGAACGTTCCCTGCCTCCGGTTTCCAGGAACACCACTTGATCGCCGTCAATCCGGACGAATTCGCCGGAAATCGTCTTGGATGGCATGGCAAGGGGAGCACCGGCTGCTGCCGCATCACGCTCGGCAAAGTTGACAATGTAGGTCTGACCGACCATCACATCTATTTTCTTTTCGCGACTTATTTCCTGGCCGTTCTCCATCCATGTCGCTCGTAGCGTGTATGGATAAATGGAGCTGCGATTCAGAGACGGCGTGTAAAAAACGCGCTCCGTGCCTGTCTGCTGCATCTGCTGACCTTCGATGTGCAATCGCGCATTGGGATCCGGCAAGATGACTCGCAGCCAAGCCTGCCCATTGGGGGCTAAATCGCCGTAGTTGGAAGTCGATGACTGTGACGGGACTGCATTGTATGCAACAGTCTCCGAAGTGCTGGGTGTGACGTAATAAGGCGTCGAGTTGTATGCATAGCCGTATTGTGGTGCACTGTACCCGCTCTGGTAGTAGTACTGCGGATAAGAGTAGCCACCGTAGTACGAATAGCGCGGATAAGCATAGCCGCCGTAGTATGAGTTGCGTGGATAACCGTATCCGCCGTAGTAGCCATAGCTCGGGTAATTGCGGTAGCCGTACCCGTAGACCCCGTAGTTGCCGCGATAACCACCGTAGTACCCACGGTTATACGATCCCCCGTTGTAGCCACCGCGATACCCACGTTGAGCATGTGCCGGCCCAGTCAATAGCGCCATGGCGCAGACTGTTGCCAGGCAAATGGGAATAAACCTGCGCATCGAGATACCCTCCATTGTGTCGTGAGGGCGATATTTTCTTCAGTAAAATTGGGCTGGGGAAATGAATGTGCAATCACCGTGCCAACTTTGCGTCAACCGGCGCTCGGTGAATTGGCAATCGCAGAAGACTCACTTGGTAAACGGACGATAAATTCGGCTCCGTGATCTGCGCCCTCGCTGTGGGCTTCGATAGTGCCACCGTGCAATTCGATGAGATGACGCGCAAGGTTCAACCCGATGCCCAGTCCGCCCTGACTGCGATTCATTGTGCGATCCACTTGCGTGAATTGGTCGAACAACCTCGGCAGCATTTCCGGCGACACACCCACTCCGGTGTCGCGCACATGAACAAAAGCCTGATTTACATCGCGCGCGACCGTCATGGTCACCTGGCCGCCCGGCTCAGAAAACTTCGCGGCGTTGTTGAGAAGGTTGGTAAACACCTGGGCCAACCGCACGCGATCACCCATCAGCCAAATGGTGTTGTGTGGAATGTCGACTGTCAACTCTTGTTCTGCCTTGTCAAGTAAGGGCCGACTTTGTTCAATCGCGGTCTCAAGAACATCGGTAAGCGACAAGCGATCAAGAGAAAGCCGGAGCTTCCCGTGCGTGATCCGGGAAATGTCCAGCAGATCATCAATGAGGCGAACAAGTTGCGCGACTTGACGCTCCATCAGGCCCCGCGCCATTGCGCTGGCTTCCGGTTGGTCGGCCGACAGCCGCATGATCTCAAGTGCATTGCAAATTGGGGCCAGGGGATTTCGCAACTCGTGGGCAAGAGTCGCCAGAAACTCGTCTTTGCGACGATCCGTGTCTTTCAGCGCCGCTACCGCCAGATCCAGTTCTTCGGTGCGTTGTTTCACCCGCCGTTCAAGTTCGGTTTCGACGTTGCGCTGACGAATGGCATAGCGGATGGTTCGGTCGAGCATCGTCCGATCAAGTCGCGATTTTTCCACATAGTCCGCGGCACCGTGGCGCATAGCGGCGACATCAATATCAGAGTCGGACATCCCCGTAAGAATGATGACAGGCGCATCGCATCCCAGGCGGCGGGCTTCCGAGAGTAAATCCAAGCCGGATTTGCTTCCTAATTTATAGTCAAGCAAAACAACGTCGAATTTGCCGCTACAAGCCGCGATTAATCCGTTCTCGTAGTCAGGAATCCACTCCAGTTGGTAGCGTGTGCCATCAATTTCGCCGAGCAAATCGCGGGTGAGGACAAAATCGTCCTCATCGTCATCCACCAGCGCGACGCGAACCTCGCCCGATTCATCTTGTGGAGTCGGCATATTCCGGCAGCTCCACGATTTCCAACCAGTATTTGCCAAGGGCACGAACGACATCGACCAGGGCATCAAAAGTGACTGGTTTCGTGATGAATGAGGCGGCACTGAGGTCGTAAGAACGAATGATATCTTCCTCAGCTTTGGAAGTAGTCAGAATAATGACACGGATTCCGCGAAACAGCGGGTCGGCCCGCAGTTCTTTTAGCGCCTCGCGGCCGTCTTTCCTGGGCATGTTCAGGTCAAGCAAGATGATGCTCGGGCGCGGTGACGTGGCGGCGTCGGCGTACTTACCGCGGCGAAACATGTAATCCAGCAGTTCAACTCCGTCTTCAACAAAGCGAAGATCGTTGGCAAGATGAGCCTTTTCAAATGCCTCTTTGGTCATTTGGCGATCGTCAGGGTCGTCGTCGGCCATGAGGATCGTTACGGCGCGATTTTTAACAGGCATCGTCATGTTTTATGAACTCATCAACGCGGTAGCGGCATTGGCCGTCGCTTCGTCCTCATTTTCCAGCTTCCCATTGTCTGTCGGCAAAGTCACCGCAAATGTCGCGCCGGAGCCGGGCAGGCATGTGGCCGTGACTGTGCCGCCGTGCCGCTCCACGATCTTCCGGACGATGGCGAGGCCAATACCGGTGCCTTCGTATTGCCCGCGCGGATGCAACCGTTGGAATACTTGAAAAATGCGCTCGCGGTACTCTTCTTCGAAGCCAATACCATTGTCGATGACTTCGATGCGAACGGTCGGCTGATCAACTTCATCGTGAGGACCGTTCGGCAACAATTCAGCTCGCACAGTGACTCGCGGTGGCACTCCGGGCCGATGAAACTTCAACGCATTGGCCAGTAGATTCTGAAACACTTGCCGCATCTGCGAAGGCTCCGCGTACACGGTTGGCAGCGGTCCAACCACCACGTGGGCACCCAATCGAGTAACGACTTCTTCCAGGTCGGACAATACATCGCGAACTGTCTCATTCAAGTCGACTTCGGAATGCGGGCGTTGCCGGCTGGTAACTCGTGAAAATGTCAACAAGTCCTCAATGAGCCGCCGCATTCGGCTGGCGGATGACATCATCCGGTAAATGTACTCCTGTCCCTGATCTCCCAACTGATTGCCAAACGCGGTCTTCAGCCGGTCCCCAAAGGCCTGAATCTTGCGCAGTGGTTCTTGCAAGTCGTGCGAGGCCACATAGGCAAATTGCTCCAGTTCCTGGTTGCTTCGCGCCAGTTCGGTGGTACGGTTCAGCAGTTCCGCAGTACGTTCACGAACACGCTCTTCCAATTCATCGCCAGCGCGTTTCCGGTCATCAATGTCCGTCGCCGTGCCGAACCAGCGAACCACCCGACCCTTTTTATCGCGGAGCGGAATGGCCCGATCCAGGTGCCAGCGATAAATACCGACGTGATGTCGGAGCCGATACTCGAGTTCAAATGGCTGCACCTCCGCCACCGCTTTTTGCAGCGTGTCACGGACCAGCGCCTGATCTTCCGGATGAACCGCGTCGATCCAGCGATAGCCTACGCTCTTCTCCACCGGCAAACCCGTGAAGTTGTACCAGCGTTTGTTGCAGTACTCGTGAACGCCGTCCGGACGGGCCACCCAGACGATTTGCGGCAGCGATTCCGAAATGGCCCGAAAGCGCTCTTCGTTCTGGCGATGCATCTCTTCGCCGCGACGGCGTGCCAGCAGTTCCTGCCGGATCACGTGCCGGACCAGGATCAACATGCCAATCGTCAAAGCGCCACCCATGACCGCCGCAATTAGCGATGTGATAATGGCGGCATGCGCGCTGCTCTGCCGTTCTCCCAATAGTTGTTCTTCCGTCGAGACTAAAGCCGCGTGTTGTTCGAGAAACTGATCCATGCACCGGGCACCGGCAATCACCATCTCTTTTTCGCGTTCCAGATCGCGCGGCCTCAATCGGCCGACGGCTTCTAACTCAGACAGCAATTTGAAGCGTTGCTGAATCGTCTGCTCGATGACTTCAAGGCGTTTTTGCTGGGGTGCATTATCGGAAGTCAGTCTGACGATGTCGGCATGAAGTTGAGTCGCTTTTGCCGGCGCTTCATGAAGTGGCACCAAGAAACTCTCCTCATCGGTCACGACAAAGCCACGTGTGCTGCGTTCGGCGTCCATCAGGACGCCTTTGAGGTTTCCAAGTGCACTGAGCGCCTGCGTCGTGTGGTTGACCCAGCTCTCATACTGCGCGGAACGAATGATGTTGGTTCCCACGAGGGCCGTATGCCCCAGCAGCACCAGGAGAAAAAACCACCAGATGATTCGGGCGGCTCGCGACCTATTTGTGGACATTGCTTCTTTCCACTTGACCGGCACCGCATAACGCCGGCAGACTGCGATGCAACAAACTCATCGTAGGACGCAATTTGCCCGTCAATCTCAAAACATCGTCGCCCCCGTTGTATCTTGTATTATTGCATTATGCGTGCCGCTGACGCCGGTCGAATTGCCAATGCGAATCAACGAATCCTCGTCGTTGACGATATGGAAGACGCGCGCACGTCGTTGCAGGGGATGCTTCATCTCAGTCTGAAAATCGAAGTCGACACCGCCAGCGGCGGGTTGGAGGCTCTGGAGCGACTCAGCGAACGCCCGTACAGCATTGTGGTGACTGACCTACGTATGCCCAAGTTCAGCGGCATGCAACTCATCGAAGAAATTCAGAAACGGCGAATTCCAGTCACGGTAATTGTCACCACCGGTCATGGCAGCATTGTCGATGCCGTGCAAGCGATGCGGCAGGGCGCATACGACTTCCTTACTAAGCCCGTGGACCCACAACATCTAAGCTTATTGGTCGCCCGCGCGTTGCGCGAGCGGTCGCTTCAGGATGAGGTGTCCGCACTGCGGGAGCAGTTGGGTCAGCGTTACGCTTTTCGCAATCTTTTGAGCAAAAGCCCGAAGATGATCGAGGTATTCGATCTCATCAACCGGGTTTCCGACACGAATTCGACGGTCTTAATTGTCGGCGAGACGGGCACGGGCAAGGAAATGATCGCCCGTGCCGTCCATGAAGCGTGCAGCACGCGGCGCAATGGGCCGATCGTGGCGGTAAACTGCGCGGCGCTTCCGGAGACATTGCTGGAGAGCGAGTTGTTCGGCCACGAAAAGGGCGCGTTCACGGGTGCCGCTTCACAGCGCACCGGCCGGTTTGAACAGGCTAACGGCGGCACGATGTTCCTCGACGAAGTCGGCGACGTGCCAATGTCGATGCAGGTTAAACTGCTGCGCGTGCTGCAGGAGCGAAAAATCGAGCGGGTTGGCAGCGCTCAGGGCATCGACATTGATGTGCGGCTGGTCGCCGCCACCAATCGGCCGTTGGAACGGCTGGTCGAAGACGGCAAGTTTCGTGAAGACTTGTATTATCGCTTGAATGTGGTCAAGATTATCCTTCCGCCGCTTCGTGATCGACCAGAGGACATCCCACTCCTGGTCGCTCATTTTGCCCGGCAATACACGCCGGCCAATCGACCCGCGCCGGACGTGAGTCCGGAAGCGATGCAGCAATTGTTGAACTGCCCGTGGCCCGGCAATATTCGGCAACTGGAAAACGCCATCGAGCGGGCCTGCGTTACAGTGATGGACAACACCATCCGGCCCAACGACTTGCCCGTCGATGTGGGCCGCAAGCCGGTCGATTCCGGGTTAGTCGTGGATATCGCACGTCCCTTGACCGATCAGTTGGCCGAGTTGATCGCCATATTTGAAGAGCGATATCTGCGTGCGGCCTTGAAAAAGTCGCATGGTCACGTCGGACAATGCGCGGATATGAGTGGGTTATCGCGCCGCTCGATCACTGATAAGCTGGCTCAATACAAGATCCAGAAGTCGGAATTCAAAGGCGCGGCCGCCGATGACGACGATTAGCTGCGGCATCAGCCGACCTTGCGACCACCTGAGACCATCAGCACCAATCCGGCTACGACGGCGACGCCTCCGATCACTGGCGGGATCCACACGGTGCGTTCGCGGTCGGCCGATACTTTGACCGGGCCTACGTCGACCACGGTTTCACGACTGATGTACGTGAATCCTTGATAGCCCAACAACAGTGCGCCAATTATTACCAGGCATAATCCGACCACTCGCATGAGTTTCCCTCCGGTCGCGGCTGCGACCCATGTGCTTGTTGCACGTGCATACGCATGAATCATGCCAACGTTCATTCGGCCCGCGCCAGTGAACAGAATAGCAGCGGCTTGAATTCGGTGGGCAGTTGCGTGCGCGGCGATCAGCGACGTGATGCCCGAACAAAGCGATGACGAATTCGGATTATGCGGGAATTGCCGTGTGCGCTCGGCGTTGGCACGTGACGTGCAATTCAACTCGTGCTGCCTCAAAACCAACATATGCGAGTTAGTCATGGACACGATCAATTGCGACTCACCGGCCCTGGCCACGGCCGAACTCACCGACGAATCATATGTGGTTGACGATCGGGCTTTGCGACGTCCATCGGATTGCGTTGGTGACCGACTTCGAGTTCTGCTTGCGACCAATGGTTTTCCTGCAAGCATGCATGCGCGGTCCGTAAGCCAGTCACGCTTACCGAGTTGACGAATTCTCAGTAGTGTGATCGGATCATTCATTTTCGTGGATCGCTTTCCGTAAGTACCTCGATCGGCAATTTGTCTTTGGCGGGCGTTCGCTTCAACGTCATTGGATCGACGTCGAATAGGGCCAGCTCTTGTTCGAGTCGCAGTTTGCCGGCGGATAACGAAAAGCGCGATGTCGTGTCGAGGCCGCCGGGTTTGAATGAACCTTTCGTGCTGATGAAATCGACGTAGTCAACTGTGGATTCAATCAATTGCAAGCGGCCGTCGCTGATGCTTAAGCGCACGCTGGTGAAGTTGCCGGTGGGGTCTTTGCCTTTGGCCGTGGTAGAGACGAGTCGGCAGAAGCCGGCTAACGCTTTAGTGCTGCGGAGTTCTTTCACCTCAAATCGGTAAACGCGGACGCCGCCCCAATCGCGGCCGGGCGAGGCTCGTTTGCCGTCGGCACCCATGTCGTACAACGTCGCTTTCGACACCGAGGTCAGATCGAAAATAAACCCTTCGGGTGTTTCGATCAGCCCGGTGTATGTGGCCTGTTCTTCCGAATTCACCTCGACTTTGCCGCCGTCGATCAAGAATGTGGAAGGCGGGCTGGATAGCGCTTTATCGATGACATGTTTGCGCAGAAACTCGATGACCTGCGTGCGCTGCGATTTCGGTTCATCGGCATGAATGCCGTTGGTGCCGAAGCAAATGAGCACGGTGACGATGCTGGCGATGTACTTGAGTCGCATGACTTACTCCTGTTTCATCAGTGCCGACGATTCGTTCCTTTTCTACCCGGCGACCAATGCATCGACGATGCGGTGAGACGATGGCCAAGGCTCGCATTCCCTGATTGCCGATCCGGGCGGCCATGCATGGCCGCGACAATCACGATCACATTCAACCAGCGGATATACACTCTCGCGACGATCCATGCTGGCGATGCCGGCTATGAGCGCGCAGGCGCACACAGGAAAAGCAATGCGGACGGGAACACACAAGTTGAAGTGATCAACTCGTGACCGAGCCCCCCGAGCGGGTCGGCAAGCACAATCCTTCCTTTGCGGGGATCGTGAGGATACTCCCCCGAGGGGAGGCCTAGGCATCAGGGTGTGTTGTTGATCAGTCGCTTCTCGTTGTGTGAGAGGCTGAGGAAGGTAGTTCTAAATCCCTCCCCTAACCCCTCCCTCGAAGCTGACCGCCCGACAGTTTTTTGTGGTTAGGAAGGGCACAGGTAAATCATGGTGGGCCAATGGAAGGGAGAACTGGTGAGGAGATCGTGCCAGGCGGCGAGTCCGAGTTGAAACAGGCTCAGTCGTCGATGTCGGCGTGGGTCGTAACGGCGGCGATGGCCGCGTTTGATCAACCACGTGCCCAGACTGATCAGCAGCAACAGCGCGATGGCCATGATAAGCAATAGCCGTTCGGCCCGTCGGGGGTCGTTGACCCGACTGCTTTGCCATTGGAACCCCTGACTCTTCTCGTCTCGGAAGCTTTCTTCGATCCACATGCGACGAGCGTATTGTTGCCATCGTCCGGCACACGCACTTTGGTCGGTGACTAACAGCCACGGTTCCTGACAGCCACGCGGCCACTGTGCGATCACTGACGCGGTTCGCCAACCGGCT
>JANNLP010000561.1:0-2934 GCA_031396905.1 Gemmataceae bacterium | reverse complement strand
CGATGCCGAGCACGACGCACAGGTAGAGCACGAGGAACAGGAACGTGAGGGCCAGCGCCTGGAACGTCTTGTCGCGCCAGAGCGCGACGAATGCCCCGAGTGAGCCGGCCGCAAAACCCGATGATGCCAGTACCAGCCATGACATTGCAACCTGACTGGGTTGCATTCCGCCGAGCAGCATCAGCATCGCCAGCACCGGCAGCAAACCGACCAGCAATAAGCCAATGGGCAATAAGCTGCCCAGCATTTTGCCGAGCACAAGTTCGTAGTCGCGAAGGTCGGTGAGCAGTAACAGGATGAACGTGCGGCGGTCTTTTTCACGCGCAACGGCCCCCGCGGCGGAAAGCGCGGCAAAGAATACGACGAGCATCAGGGCGACAAAGCAATAGATTTGGAAGATGAGCCGACCGAACCGGGCTGTGTCGCCAAGTGTCATCGACCGGCCGAGTGCATTGGTCGCCAGCCACGCGGTCAGGCCCAGGGTCAACAAGCCAACGAGCGCCGCTCCTCTGGCGATGTAGTGTTTCTCTGTCCGCGGTACGGTCAGGAATTCCCGGGCAAAGATGGGGCCAAGCACGGCGTGGTCCGGGTCTGCAAGTTCGCGGCAGGGCGACGCCAAGGTAAGATATGAATTCGAGAGTACCATTAGCAACCGTTCCGCCGCGTGCCGTCGTGGTTGTGCTGCGCGGGCTCGGCCCCGCGTTCATCAGCGGCTACGGCAACGAGTGGATCCGCACCGGCACTCTCGACCGCTTGTGTGCGCGGGGCGTCACATTCGACCGGCACTATGCGACGACGACTCACGCTGTAGACGCATCCAACCTCTGGATGGCCAATCACCCCAACCTCATTACCCAATTGAATCACGCCGGGGTGGCCACAATTCGTGTCAGAAATGAGGCATCGCCGTCAAACGTTGATGGCTGGGTTTTCGACGAGGTCGCCGACCGGGATACCGACCGGCCCTGGTCCCTGCTGCCGATCCGGCGAACTCTGTATGGCCTGCTCGATAAGTTACCGAAGAATGCGCCGGCACTGCTTTGGATCGAAGCCGACGCGTTGACTCCGCCGTGGCGACCACTTCGCAAATGGCTCGACTATTATTTTGTCCCGGATGAAGACGATGACGAACCGCCAACGCCCTGGCTCAATCCGCTGCCGACGATGCTCACCAGGGATGAGGACCGCACCTTCGAGCGCTTGCAATCGACGTTTGCAGCAAATGTGTCGGCCTTGGATCGATCACTGGGGAAGTTATTGGCAGGCTGTCGATCACGCGGATTCGGCAGAAAGGCCATGATCGCAATAACGAGCGACTTGGGCTTCCCGCTTGGCGAGCACGGACCCGTCGGGCAATCGAGCGATGACATTCAAGAGAGCCTGGTTCATCTGCCTCTGATTGTTCGACTGCCCGGTCAAGACTTGGCCGGGTACAGGGTCGATGCCCTCACCCAACCAGCTGATTTCGGTAGCACCATAGCCGACCACTTCCATTTGCCCGTGGACTGCTCCTACAATTTGTTGCCGCTGATGCGCGACGACAAGGCGACACTTCGCGATCACCTAATCATTCGCTCCAGCAATGCCACAGCCGTTCGCACTCCGGATCGGCTGCTAATTCGTGATGCCGATTCATCGCGAGTCTACGAGCAGCCTTCCGATCGTTGGCACGTCCACGATGTTTCCGGCAACATGGACGATGAGCTGGCCCGACTGGAAGCGCTGCTCAACCCGGCGGCCAAATAAAGTCCCGGCCGCCCAGCAAGTGCATATGCAGATGCGGCACAGTCTGACCGGCACTTTCCTGACAATTGATCACGAGCCGATAGCCATCAATCAAGCCCTCTTGATAAGCCACTGCAGCGGCGACGATGTGCAGATGGCCGAGTAGATCCCGGTCGGCGGGCGAAATAGCAGCATGGGTGCGAATCACCTTTTTTGGGATGATCAGGATGTGTACCGGCGCTTGCGGGTTGATGTCCCTGAACGCCAGGCATTGCGAATCCTCGTGGACGATCTCAGCCTTGATTTCCTTGTCAATGATCTTCAGAAACACGTTGACGCCGAGCATGATCGCCTCCTCGCGGTTTGATTCTCTATTCTTATGGCATGACCTGGCTAGTTGGCATCGATGAAGCGGGCTACGGGCCAAATCTCGGCACGCTTGTGCAAGCTGCCGCGGCGATACGTGTCGATGATCCCGAGGAATGCTTGTGGGCAAAGTACTCGGACACTGTGTGCCGCGCTACGGACCCGCAGGCCGGTCGCATCATCATCGACGATAGCAAACTCGTGCATGTCGGCGCAAACAAGTTTGAACGACTTCAAGCGAATCTTCAGCTCGCCCTGGGACACCTACCCAACGTTGACGAAATCAGCGTGGGTGATTCGATGCTGGATTTGATAGCGGAGGCGTGGTATTCAGGGCGAGCCGGGAGCGTAAGCGACCGGAGAAGCGGCTCGGTGCCGCAATCAGACGATGACAATTGCCCAGCACCAAAACTGTCGATTGCATTGGTTCGGTCCGTGGTCACACCAACCCCGCGATTCAACCAACTCATCGACCGTCATGGCACCAAGGCCGGGCCATTGGCTGCCGGCGTGACAACATTGTTGCAAGCGATCGTCGCCTGCCAACAACGCGCCGGTGGATAACAGTCGCAGGCTCTCAAGCATGCAACACCTCCGAGGCGCTCGCGGCGCCAGGCGTCACGGGGGCGATAACCGAAGCCGAAGTGCCTTCTAAGCGTGCGACGCTCGCCACGGCCGCCTCGCGGACGACGACGCTGCCGTCGGACAAGGCTCGTTGCAAGGCAGCCTTCGCGGTACTTGTCCGGCAGTAGCCCAGCAGGCGCGCCGCTTCGGCCCGCACCACGTGGTCCGGGTCGGCCAGCAACTCCATCGCCTCGTCCTCGAACTCGCCGCACAGTTCCA
>JANNLP010000556.1:0-8819 GCA_031396905.1 Gemmataceae bacterium | reverse complement strand
CTTCCAGAGCAAAACCGACGACGAACGACAGCAGCAGCGACACAATGTAAGCCGCAAATGTGACCACGTCCGGAAAGCGGTCAAAGAACTTGTAGCAGACACCGAAGAGCAGAGCATAAGGCAATGCCGAAGTGGCGATGTACGCCGCCTTGTGAGCGGCACGATACGACAGCAGATATCCAATGAGATGCAGCGGCTGAATCAGGTATTTCTTGAGCGATCCGTCCTTGATGTCGCGAGCGATGCCGCCGGCCAGGCCGGGCATCGACGAGAACATCCGGCTGATTTGCACCAGCAACAGGTAGGCGATCATCTCGCGCCACTGGAAGCCGGCGATGTCGGTGCGGCCGCCGGCCTCGGCTCCCGTGTACACGGCCGTCCAAAGCAATATCGTCGTCATCATCGGCAGGAAGCGCAGGACGGTGCCGAGGAAAAAGTCGGTGCGATAGGCGAACCGCTCAGTGAGAGACACCCGGAAGATGCGCGAATATTTGCGGATCACCAGCGGCAAAGCGGCTTCCGTCATGCCACCGCCTCCGCAAGCTTGGCCGATTCTTTGGCCGCATTGTCGTCAGCCTGTTCAAAAATGCGACCGATAACTTCTTCCAGCGGCGGGTCCTCCACGATTACGTCCGTAACAGCATTGCGGGCGAGCAAGTCGGCCAGCGCCCCGGCCACTTCGGCGCGATCGACTTCCAAAGTGACGGCCCGGCCCGTTTGTTGAATCACTTTGCCGTAGCGCTCCAGGTTGGCCGGTGAGTCTTCCGCGAATTGGAGCTTCAGCATCTTGGCCCGGCCAAACTGATCAGTAATCCCTGTCAACGGGCCATCATAGACCAACTTGCCGTGGCTGATGACCAGCACCCGCTTGCACAGGGCTTCCACGTCGCGCATGTAGTGGCTGGTCAGCAACATGGTGGTGCCGCGCGTGATGTTGTACTCCTTCAAACAGTTCTGAATCACGACTTGGCCAACGACATCAAGACCAATCGTCGGCTCGTCAAGGAGCAACAACTTTGGCCGATGAAGGAGTGACGCGATCAACTCCATGCGCATGCGTTCGCCGAGAGACAGTTCACGCACGGGTTGACGAACGAGTTTTTCGACCCGGAACAGCTCAATGAGTTCGCCGAGCGTCTTATCGAATTCATCCTTGGCGAGAGAGTAGATTTCACGGTGCAAGTCAAAGCTGTCGGCGGCCGGCAAGTCCCACCAGAGTTGATTCTTCTGACCCATGACCAGCGAGAACTGGCGGCGAAAGTCATCCGCGCGGTCAGATGGTGTGAATCCCAACACCTCGGCTGTGCCGCTCGTCGGAAAGACCAGCCCGGAAAGGATCTTGAGCGTCGTTGTCTTGCCGGCGCCATTCGGACCGAGAAAGGCCACCATTTCGCCCGGCTCGATACTGAAGCTGACGTGATCGACTGCTTGAACGGTCTTGTATGTCCGGCGAAACAGGTTGCGGACGGCCCCGCGCACGCCTGGCTGCTTCTGGACGACGCGATAAGTCTTGCTGAGATCTCGGGCGGCAACAATCGGCATCGGTACTCTCATCTTGGTGGACAAAGGTAATTGTAGAAAACCGACCCGTTGCAACCCGCCGGCTGAATATCCACAATAGGAGGGAGCCAAACTTACGAGGAGAATCAACATGGCCACTGCCGTCGCTGACGCCCCCCGCACCACGAAAATCCGCCCGCCGCAAGTCGCTGACCAGAAGATGCTGATCGACGGCAAATGGGTCGATGCCGTCTCGGGCAAGACATTCACGACCGAAAACCCCGCGACCGGTGAGACCATCTGCCGCGTCGCCGAGGGTGATAAGGCAGATATCGACAAGGCGGTAGTCGCCGCTCGACGGGCGTTTGAAACCGGGCCGTGGTCCAAGATGAGCGGCTCGGAACGCGCCCGGCTGCTGAACAAGCTGGCCGACGCCTGCGAAAAAAACGCCGATGAGTTGGCCGCGCTCGAGTCTTTCGACAACGGCAAACCAATCCGCGACGCCAAGGCGGCGGACATTCCACTGGTGGTCAAGTGCTACCGTTACTACGCCGGATGGGCCGACAAGATTTGCGGCAAGACCATTCCCATCGACGGCAATTATTTTTGCTACACCCGGCACGAACCGGTTGGCGTCATTGGCCAGATCATTCCCTGGAACTTCCCCGCGCTGATGCAAGCCTGGAAGTGGGGACCGGCATTGGCGACGGGAAACACCATCGTGCTCAAGCCCGCCGAGCAAACGCCGCTGACAGCATTGGCCATCGCCAAACTCGCCCAGGAAGTCGGCTTTCCGGATGGTGTGATTAATGTCGTGCCGGGTTTCGGCCCCACAGCAGGTGCCGCGCTTTCCGGCCATATGGACGTCGACAAAGTGGCTTTCACCGGCGAAGGCGCGACAGGCCGCATCATCATGACAGCGGCCGCGCAGAGCAACCTCAAGCGCATCAGCCTGGAACTGGGCGGCAAGTCGCCCAACATCGTCTTCGCCGATGCCGATATCGACGCGGCCGTCGATGGCGCATTCTTCGGCCTGTTCTTCAATCAGGGGCAATGTTGTTGCGCCGGCTCGCGGCTATTCGTGGAGCAAAAGATCCACGATCAAGTGGTTGAAAAGCTCCTGGCCAAAGCCAAGAACCAGAAGCTCGGCGATCAATTCGACATGGCCACCACGCAAGGCCCGCAGGTGAGTGCCGAACAGATGAACCGAATTCTCGGCTACATCGACCACGGCAAAAACGAGGGTGCTGAGTGCGTCACCGGCGGCAAGCGCTGGGGCGACCGCGGTTATTACGTGGAGCCGACCGTTTTCACAAACGTGACGGACGAGATGAAGATCGCCAAAGAAGAGATCTTCGGGCCGGTGCTGCAGATCCTGCCGTTCAAGGATGCCAACGAGGTCGTGCAGCGCGGCAACTCCACGCATTACGGTCTCGCCGCCGCCGTGTGGACACGCGACATTCAGAAAGCGCACCGCATCGCCAACAGCTTACGAGCCGGCACCGTATGGGTGAATTGCTTCGATGTCTTCGATGCCGCCGCCCCGTTCGGTGGCTACAAGATGTCCGGCATCGGCCGCGAACTCGGCGAGTATGCGCTGGAACTATACTCCGAGATCAAGACCGTCACCGTAGCATTGTAAGCGGCAATTCAACGGCGGGTCGAATGGGCAATTCGACCCGCCGCTTGTTGCAAGCGTCACTTCGTAACGCGCAGTTTCCCTCCAAGCAGCACGCCGACAAGGCAAATCACCGGCGTGGTGAATGCGTACCAATCCGGCTCGCGGCTGATCTGGCCTTTTTCCATGTACGACATGGCAGCAATCTTGTCCGGAGTAACACTTGGTTGTTCCTTCTTGGTGTTTTGAATGGCCATCGTTAATCCCAACAGCGTCGCAAGCGCGGCCAGCACGATGACGGGTTTGAAACTTCTGCCGATCCAAGCGCAAACGTAGCCGCCAGCGAGAGCGGCCAGCAAGCTTGCCAGTAACGTCGTCACGACAAATCCCGTCGTCAAGTCAAGCGTGTCTTGGCCACGCCATACGAAACTGGGTGCGATGGCCGCGGGCGCGAAGCCGATCATCACGACGAGAAACATCGCCACGTAACCTGCGATGACGGCGACAATTGATCGAAGCATGAGTAGACCTCCGTAGGGGTTTTGGAAAGAGTTTGTTAATGGATCAGCGTGGTTACAGCACTTCGACAAGTTGCCGATGAGCCGCGACTTCGGCGGCGTGAATGGCATGGACACGTTCGGCCAACTGAAACCTCAAATGGGCGCATTCCGCATCCGTGAGGGGAAATTTGATGGATACCTGGCGTTCGAGTTCCTTGATGCGCGACCAGCAGGCCGACTTGTCCTCGACCGAACCGCCAGAATTAACATGTTCCGCGTACTTGGCGAGTTGCGCTTTCGCTTCGGCCAACGGTGCCACGGTATCAGGCAGCGCTGCATCCGCAAGCGCAGTCCACTGGTCACCCAGATTCGCATAATGTTTGCCGAGTGCTTTCAGCGCAGACTTCTTGAGAGCATCGCCTGCGGTGAGGAGAAAATCCGCCATGATCGGCCGGCTCAGCCCGCCACTGGACGAATAATATTCCGTGAACATGTGCAAAAACAACAGGCCATTCCAGAGCCGGCATCCCGGCGTGAAAATGCGTTCCCAACGTTCGGGATCTTTCTTGCTCGTCAGCCGATCGGCCCACAATGCCAGGCCGTCGAGGCTAAAGTTCCTTCGGAAGTTCTTGGGACCATCGCCGCCATTCAGACCGGCGTGACAGGCTTTCAGGGCGGCGGCCGTCATTGTCGCCAGCTCGGCGGGCTTCGTTGCCTTGGCGACGGCCAGCAACCGGTACTTGTCTTTCTTGATGCGGCCACGCGCATTGGTGAGATCACTCAGCGCCATTTCGATGGGTTCATCACTGAGGTCGCCGATGACCGCGGTCGTTTCCGAAGCTGAGTAAACGGTCAAGAGATGGTAGACATTGCCGCCGGGTTCAGATGGCAAGCCCCGGTGCGGCAGGGCATTCATATCCACCCAGGCAACGCAAGGTCCATGACTGGCCAACATTTCCCGCAATTGCTTCTCGGCCACTTTGGGCGAAATACATTCCTTGATGACCGACGTTAGCCCAAAGCGCTCACATGCCCGTGTCAGGTACAGCGTATGGTCATGCCAACAGTGGCGTGATGCGACGAAGAACGACGCGAAGTTTTCTTTTTCGTAACAGAACGTAAACGTGCCGATGCCGATGCCGCCGGCGAGGCCGAAGGTCATTGCTTCCGAAAGCTCACGGCCGCAATGGGCCAGGAGGACTCGTAATGCAGTGGCACCGGCCACGCAACCGGGCCGATGCGGTGAGGAAGTTGATTTGTTTGCATGGAGAACAGCGCGGCGGGCGGCGGCATAGCGCTGCCCGGATTCTTTCATGCGCTCGCGAACAAGATGCTTGAGTTGTTTTTGCTGAGTCATGTCGGTCGCCCTCGCCCGGACAGCCGACAGCCCACGCCCGCCAACCGCCCGATATTATGGAGGTCGCCGAGACATTCATACTGCGATTGGCTCGAGGAATAAATCCCCTTGGCCTCAAGGATCCGAGTCGCGTGGGAACCCGGCGCGAGGCACCGGCGGGAGCAAGTCCGCCGTGGCGTCAAATTACTGACACGATACGCCGGTGGCAACTCAAACCAATTGAAAAAATGAACTATTGATCGAGCTTCGCGCGAAAGGCTTCGTATTCCGGCCACGACTTCAGTGGTGCAATATCGCTGTCTTTATCCAGTTCTTTGATTTTCTCGGCATTCTTGAAATACCCGCGATCAGCAACCTGCTGCAATAGCTCAACGGCTCGCCGCTTGTAAGTGGTCGCCGACTCAGCATCACGGACGGCCGCTTGCGAATAAACACACGCGCAATTGTAAATGGCGACATTGCATCGCTTTTCCATCCGTACCACATCCTCAGCAACGCGAATGGCGTCCGGTACGCGGTTACAATGCAAGAGTTGCAAGGCTTGGTGGCTGCGATATTCGTCTGCTTTTGCTGGCGTTGCCACAGCAGCTGCCTCCCAGGCATCCACTGCTTCGGCATAACGGCCGGCAACGCCCAGTGCATTAGCAAGCCCGGCTTTGACCGCCCTCACCACCGAGTCGATACGTGCGGTTGATTCGCGTTTTTCCAGCGGCCTTAACGCTTCGGTCGCACGATTAAAGTATGTAAGTCCCGTCTCCGCATCCTTATTGTCCATGGCAATATTGCCGAGATGATTCAGCGCCGATGCTGACTCTATTGCGTATTCAGGGATGCCGGGATAGCGATAGCTGAGTTGATCATAATGATCGCTGGCGATGGCCAACCAAATGCCGGCATCATTTGCGTTCTTTTGGGACAGATAAAGCCGACCCAGTTTCAGCGTGGCCGTTGCCAAGACCTCTCGATAAGGAGCGTGGCTCGGTCGGCGATCCACCAATGGCCCAGCGATGGTTGCCGCTTCGAGGAAATTGGATTCAGCACCGATTTTGTCGTCCTGTTTCCGCAGACATTCGCCCAGAGCGGTAAATGCGCGGGACAAGTCCATGATCGCTTCATTCCCACTGTCGCCGTCGTCGATCAGCTTCTGTCGCATTTGCAATGCGGATTGAAATGCTTTGGTTGCTTGCGAATAACGTTTCAGCTCGGAGAGCGTCACAGCGTGATTGTTGTGTGCGGCCGCCAGTGCACGGTGCGCGGCGGCATGTGGCGCTTCACTGACAATAGCGGTAAACGAGGTGACAGATTGGCCGAACTTTCGTTCAGCTTTTTCCAGGCGCTCGTTACGTTCGGCCGCGGTTTCAAAGGGCTTGGCCACGTTTTCAAGCATGCCGCGTGAACCAAGCAAGGTGGCGCGCTCGAACCGCGTTTCCGGAACATCGGTCAGTTCCTTCACCCGTTGTTCCGCTTCGCCAATGGCCTCGGCCGCGGCGGAGTGCTCACCCAGACGAAACTTGATTTCGCCGACGCGCCGGTAAGCGCGGACAACGGCGAGTCGCGTTGATGGATCACTTTCCGTGTCGGCGGCCAACGACTCGAAGTCTGTCAGCATTTCGGTCAAATACTGTCGATGTTCCGGTAACAACTCTGGCTGTTGCCCAAGCCAGTCATCAACAATGCGTGACTGCGAACGTTCCAGCGAATTCCGAGTCCGTTTGTGTGCCGCCACGTTGCTCTGCCGCCAACCGTCGACCACTACTAACCCAACCCCCAATGCCAGCCCGCCGGTCAGCCACAACACACCCATCGCCCACACGAGCGTGCGATGGCGGCGAACCCAGCGGGAGACGCGCTCGGCGAACGGCGCGGGTTCGGCGGTCACCGGCTCATCGGCCAGCCAATGTTCGATGTCTTCGGCCAACGCCAACGCCGTTTGATAGCGGTTGGCCATGCTGACAGCCATCGCCTTGCGGCAGATCGCCACCAGTCCGCGCGGAGCATTAGGGTTGATCAGTTTGGGAGATGGGATGTCGCCGGTGGTGATACGGCGATGCGCCTCGACCCAAGCCATTTTCGGCAGAGGCGATTGGCCAGTGAGTATGGTGTACATGGTCGCGCCAAGGCTGTAGACATCGCTCGGCGGACCGACTTTGTCCCAACGGCCTTCCGATTGTTCGGGACTCATAAACGCTGGCGTGCCCAGTGCGGAACCCATTAACGTAGCATTTGACGGTGGATCGCCGGGGTCCGGTTCGATCGGCAACTCCGGATCAGAGTCGCAACCTCCCGTGGCATGGAATGGCCTCGCCAATCCCCAGTCGGCGACCAGGGCTTCACCGTATTGTCCCAACAGGATATTCGCGGGCTTGAGGTCGCGATGAAGAATGCCGCGACTGTGCGCATAGGCAACTGTCTGACAGACGTTGACTAAACGCTGAAGTAACTTGCGGAAGAGCAGGTTCCGCTCGATGGGCGTGACCTTCAGTTCCGGCGCGTAAAACTGTTGAATGGCATCGTGGAGCGTGCGGCCCTGGATGAGCCGCATCACATAATATGGCCGGCCGTCGGCATGTCGGCCCAGTGAATACACAGGCACCACACCGGGATGTTCGAGGCTGCCAGTGATTTCCGCTTCCCGAATGAAGCGATGGCGACTGAGCTTGCGCTCGGCGTTGCGCGGCTTCAGTTCTTTAAGTGCAACTTCCCGCCCAAGTTGATTGTCGTGTGCAACGTACACCAACCCCTGGCCGCCCGTGGCGAACAAGCGCAGCGGTCGGAAGCGCGACGAATCATCGCCTTCAGGTTCCGGGGGCGTGTTAACGGTCTGAATGGTCTCAGTAAAAGTGGGCGAATCGCCTTCGGCCTCGCAGTCGGCGAGCGGCCGCACCAGCGTAAAGCTGGTCGGTGTGGGCATCCAAGTTGATACAACGGTAGCCAAGCCACCGACTCCCGACATGGGCGCGTAGGCGCGTCGATCCGGGCGCAACCGGGTCTGTTTCAAACTTAAGTTGCCGTTGCATCCGGTGCGGATCGCAAAGTCAAAAAGAGCCGTACGGATTGTTGCCGGATAGGCAGGATAGGCGGAGTGTGATTTGCGTGCCGATTATGGGGAAACGAGGGATTATTCCGTCAATAACAATTCGCGCGCTCGATAGCACAATTGTGCCGCAGTTTCAGCATCCCGAGCTTCGGCAATGACACGGACAACCGGTTCGGTATTGCTGGCGCGAACATGGAGCCAACCGTGCGGCCAATCGAATCGCAGACCATCCTGTTCATCAACTTTTGCGTCATTCCAGGCGGTACGAAGCCGTATGAAGGCAATATCTAACTTCTCGCGCGGCAAGACGTACTTATCTTTACGGATCATGTAGAGAGGCAACTGTTCTGCAAGTTGTTGGAGGGTCTGGCCTGTCTGTGCCATACGTTCCAGAATCAAGCCGATACCGATAAACGGATCGCGGACCCAGCCGACACGAGGATCGATCACGCCGCCGTTGCCCTCGCCTCCAACCAATGCACCAACTTCACGCATCTTTGCAACGACATTAGCCTCGCCGACGGCCGAACGATGGCAGACCACACCAGCAGCCGTTGCAACATCCTCCGTTGTCCGGGACGTGGACAAATTGATTACCACCGGCCCTTTGGCCTGCGCGAGCCGCTGTTGCACCGCCAGCGCCAGAGTCAATTCTTCGCTGAGACATTGCCCCGATTCATCGATCAACACGAGCCGGTCGGCATCGGGATCCAATACGGCGCCGATTGAACCCGGATGTTCCCGCACTATGGCTTCAATGCTGCCGAGGTGCGCTGGCAACGGTTCTGGCTCATGTCGAAAATCGCC
>JANNLP010000528.1:0-10824 GCA_031396905.1 Gemmataceae bacterium | reverse complement strand
CAGGTAATGGCACTTGATCATGATTTCCGGATCGAGCAACCAACCTTTGGATTGCAGTTGGAGCAGCGGCAGCAAATCGCGGGGTAAAAGCTTTGGCGTACCGTTGACATCGATCGAGCCGAGACCGGGCCAAAGCAGGCGAATAAAGAGTGCGTAGGAGAAGGAAATGACTTTTCGCATTGCACCATCCATGCGAAACCGGCGACGCACTTTGGCGATGACCTGGCCGTCCGCGGCTGCCGCCGCTTCATACAGCCGGACTACGTCTTCGGCATCCACCTGACCATCTGCGGGGATGATTCCGACAATGGGAGCCGTGCCCAGTGGCAAACCGACCAGGATACCGTTGCCGTAACCTTCGTTTTTTTCGATACGGTGCGCGACAACTCCGCTTCCGGCTGCCGCCAGCTCGTTAATGATAACTCCCGTCTGGTCCGTGGAGCCGTTGTCCACGGCAACGATTTCCAGCCGGTACCCGGCTCGCTCAAAAGCCTGCGTGAGCCGGCGAATCGTGTACCCGACGATCGCCTGCTCGTTGTAACAAGGCATGACCAATGACAAATCGGGAGTCAGGGTAGAGTTCATGATTCAGCTCTCGGTCGTTTGGTGCGACAAATAAAAGTCCAGCGTCCTGCGAATGCCATCTTCAATTGTTGTCGGCGGCACCCAGGCCAGCCGACTGCGTAGTTGCTCCACAGACACGGACTCGTGGCTCATTTCGTCGGCACGCGTGGGTACGGCTCCAAAATGCAACACGTCTTGGGGTATCTTCAAAGCACGGGTAGCGGCCGTGACAAACATCTTCACCGGTGTCAGTACGCCAGTGGCGAGATTCACGATCTCTCCGTGGGCAACATCACTTTGACCTAGTCGCATCAGCCCGTCAGCCACGTCCTCGACGTAAGTAAAGTCCCGCTGTTGTTGACCAGCCGTGAGGTTCAAGGACGAACCGGTTCGAGCCGCTTCGCAGAGTGACGGAAGCAGCCTGCCGTCGTGTTCCCCCGGACCGTAGACCGTGAATAGCCGCGCCGTGACACCGCGCAGGCCCAGTGTCTGGCACTCTTGCTTGAGAGCGGCCGTTCCGGCCAACTTGGTTCGGCCATAGAGTGTTGTCGGTTGAGCAGGCGTCGTCTCTTCGAGATTGCCCCGTGCGGCCCCATACTCCTGGGCCGTGCCAACATGAATGATCACTGCGTCCGCGGCTTGCGTCTCCGCGATTCCGCGAGCGATATCCTGCACCAGCCGCACGTTGATATCACGGGCCATGTCGGGCGACTTTTCAGACGGATCCACTCCGTATCCGGCAAGGTTGAAGACCACCACAGGTCTGGTTTCCCGAAGAAGGCGTCGGACGCCTTCACTGTCACGCAAATCTTGCTCGACAATGTCGCCTTCCACTCCGTATTGCTTAAAAACCGAGCGAGCCGCCGAAGCTCGTCGCACCACGAGGGCAGCTCGCACTCCCGCGTCGCTTAGTTTAAGGGCCACCCATCGCCCGATGAAACCCGCTGCACCGAGAACCATGACGTGCTTGCCGACATATCTCGTGTCGAGTTTTGTCGCGGCGATCATGGTTGACTATTCGCGGGAAATTCGTTGCGCTCAACTAGGGTTTTGGCGGAGACCGGCCCTTCCACCACCTCAAACCCTCGGCCGGTCACGGTCGGACCGTCGATCATCCACACCGGCCGGTCGGCGTACGCGGCAAGCAAGCGTGCCCGAATTTCTGGGGAGCGATCCCAGGCATATATCGGCATGTCCGCGTTCAAATCGAGTGGATTGTAAACGGCAGCCGACGCATAATCGGGGTGGCGTTTGCCCCGAATGAGCACCAGACTCCGCCCAAAATCACATTTCTGAGACAAGTCACGGATATCGGACCGCATGCCGCGGTAATTGTGATACTTGTCTACGACACGCCAGGGCATGAAGTTAACTAACGTCATCACACAAAGACATCCGACAGCCGCAATCAGTCGAGTTCGGTTGGCGGGGGTGAGTAACCGTTCGCCCAGTCTTTGCATTCCACGAGCAGTGAGAGCCACGCACGGTACGATAATCAGATACCAGTACCGCGCGCCGAAGTCCGGTCCGCCACTGAACCAGTAAAAGCTGTGGATGCCGATGATGGCGGCGATGGTGGCGAACATCAGTCGGTCGCCACGGGACCAGGGCCGGGACACCAACGCCACGGCAAGCAAAAGTAACGAACCGGTGGCCCAACCGAAGAGTTCGATGTTGGTGGCGAACAAGTTGAGGTTGGCGTTGATCAGTACGTCGAAGAGGCCGTGGCCGGGAAACGGATCCAGCCCTGTCCACCCGAGGCCGCGGTCGGACCCGAAGCCCATCGAATTGGTGCCGGGTCCGTAAGTGCGATCGCAGTACACATTGATGGGAAAGGCCAACGGGTTTCCCGTCAGAGCATAGTTGTATGGAAGGGTTAATCCGCCCATCATCACAGCCCCGAGAATCAACAGAGCCATCGACCGCCATCGCTGATGGTTACCCGACGGAATCAATACCCAAGCACCGAGCAGACCGGCCATCGCAAGTCCCTCGAGCGGACGAATCAGACTGACAGTGCCAACAGCCAAGCCACTGACACAAGCCGATCCGAGACGTCCCGTGTCGCGGTGAATTGCCAATGCCAGCGCGGCCACGAGAGCACACGTCAGCGTGAATGTATGGGTCATCAAATTCATCCCCATGAACAGGTACCATGGGGAGCAGCACAACAGTATCACCGCCATTCGCGCGGTGCGTTGGTCGAATAGCCGCGTCAGCAATGGCAAGACCAATAGTACATTCAGGCCAGCCAGAATTGGATTGACGAGCCAAGGGATTCCAAGATAAGCGCCAATAGCGAGTGCGGCGGGCCAGCCGAGTGGTACCGGGCTGTACCAGACATCTCCGTCGCGGAGCAACAAATCGGTGTCGAATCCCTCGGGAACAAACGGGGCCGGCACGGTCAACATGCCTTCGGCGAAATAACGCGCGTGAAAGAGATACACTACTTCGTCCGGGACATGCGGATGTCGGTCATAGACCCAATAGCTCAACCCGGTGGTAGCGCCGGTGATCCACAGTGCGGCCAACCAAGTGAAACGATCCGATCGCAAGGCACGATGATCATCAGTGTTGAAACGTCCGCACAACAAACCATCGCACCACTTTGCCAGTCGAGCGCAGGTGCCATCGGGTATTGCTGCGATTGCGAGAATGATGTTCGCAACGTTGATGAGTTGCACCAAACCGGCAAAGCACAACTCGGCGGCGTAGATCGTCGGCTGGCGAGATACGGTAGCCGCTGTCATCAGAAAAACGAATCCCACGCAAGCCAACTGCCACGGCCGCCGGGTTCCAACCAACCATGCGCGGATGTTCCGCCAATGCCGGAGGGTGGCAATGGACACCAAGACGAATTGAACTGTCAGGTATCCCAGGAGCAACCACATTCCCGTATCCATCGTGCGCTCAACAAACCAATAGTGCTGGTAACGCACGCCCGACCCGGCATTGACCAACTGCAGTGCCACAAACTGACCAACCAATGCCAGAGCGAGCCAATTACCAAACGTGGCCAGCGGCGATCCTCGGGTCAATAATAGGAGCATGAGTGCTGCACTAAGAGTTACTGCCAGAAGGTCGCTGCTGTTGAGGAAGTCCGCAGCGCCGCGGAAACAGAGTCGAGTGCATTCCCAAGTGACAACCACGAGACCCATCGAACACAAGACGGCCCGCAGCGGGTTAAAAGCGATCCGCGCGCGTGGCGAGTCGAAGAGTGGCTCTTCGCACTTCAAGGACACCGAACTCGCAAAGGCCGGTTCACAAGGCATGGATCAACTTAAGCCTGCGCGACTGATGGCGTTCGGGCAAGAACTAGCATTCGCTCTAATGCTGACCGAAACTGCGGCAACTCATGACGTCCATTATCGGTCTTCGCTAAATCGCATTCCTCAAGTGGATCACGTCGCAGGTCGTATAGTTCTTCGCAGGCATTTCCCGTCTTGATGTAGTGCAGGTTGTTGCAAATGAGTGAGCTTTGCGGTCCGATCTGAACAAAACCTTTTGCAACTGTTGGTCCAAAACTAGATCGACGTTCCGAAAATGCGGGACTGGATTTTGCTACGGAGGTGGTCAGATTTTCTCCGGGCCAAAATCGAAGCAGTGATTGACCGGGAAAGTGAAACGTATCACCAAGCCCTAAGACATTCATCACCGTAGTGGGAAGGTCACGCAGGGAGACCGTTTCCGAAATCACTTCCCCCGCATGTTTTCCTCTCGGGAACAGGACCACCAGTGGCACTGCGAGGAGGGGCATATATAAGCTGTTCCCGTGACATATCAGGTTATGCTCGCCAAAGTGTTCGCCATGGTCGCTGACAATGACCACGAGAGTATTCTTGAGCGCTCCACGGTGTTCCAACGCCGAAAACAGGTGACCGATGTGATGATCCAAAGAGGCAATCGCCCCATCATAAGCATCGCGAAGTTCGCGCAATTCAATGGCCGAATGGGACTTATTCGGATCAAGGGTTCCCCGCGACCTACCACCACAGAACTCTTGGGCGAACTCCCCGGGGGGACAATATGGATCATGTGCGTCGTAATAGTTTAGAAAGGCAAAGAATGGCCGCT
The DNA here is from genome assembly GCA_031396905.1 of Gemmataceae bacterium. Classification (GTDB taxonomy): domain Bacteria; phylum Planctomycetota; class Planctomycetia; order Gemmatales; family Gemmataceae; genus JAIBBI01. The sequence continues at coordinate 6,186 of JANNLP010000528.1, read as the reverse complement.
CGTTACGCCTGCCGGACAACCATCCCAGAACGCTTTCATTCACTTGTTTGGCCGATTTTCGATTCACCTCGTCATGCATGACGCCGGTCAGCTGCATTTTTGCGGTGACAATTCTTCCAAATGACGAACTATCTAGAATGTCCCCTGGCGATAACATTTGGTCTTCGTAATACTGAAAGCCCCGACCTAGTCCGGATTCTTGACTGCAGTAATGATTGTTGCCGACGAAGCCGGCAGTCTCATATCCGTGAGCAGCAAGCGCTTCGGCAAGAGTAGGCTGCGCGGCGTCTAGCGGTATCGTCCAGTCGCAGGACAACTCTGTGGGAAACCGGCCGGTGAACATTCCAGCGTGCGACGGCAATGTCCAAGGTGCAGTGGCAATAGCACGGTCAAACCTCACACCAAGTTTGGCGAGTCGCTCCAAATTGGGGCTTGTACTTCGCTTGTAGCCATAGAGACTGAGGCTTTGCGCCCGTACTGTATCAAGAACAATAAACAACAGATTTGGCGAGCCGGCCGCGGCAGGTTTGACTTGGTATCGGGTCTTTGAATGAGTCGTCAAGCCTCGGCTCCATGCAAGAGTGCCAGCGGAGAGGCCGACTACGGCTGCGCCAGTGCTGACAAGCAAATCTCGCCGAGATGGCATCATTCCACTCTCGCGGTTGAGAAGTGAATATTGACGCTGGCGAAACAACCGGATGTACAGCGATGACCAGCCCAGCGTAAGCGACACCAACCCGTCGCACCAAGCCGGATGTCGCGCCAGCCACGACGACATTTGCACAGCCAAACCGGCGGCAAGAATAAGCCGCGCGGACATCCAAAACCTTTCAGTAAGCAACAACAAGATCCAAAACGCTAGAAGCAAGCAAACCAGCAACAGAGTTCGAAGCGATACCCATCTGGGGAAAATTCGCCCTACGACGCCCATCGAAATACCGATCAGGCCAAATATGACGCAATAACTGGACGGAACCATCCAGACGAAATGCGGTCCGCGGTGGACATAAGCGCCCATCGCAAACTTTTTGATGGTGACTAGCCCCACTTCGGCCAATCCCGTTACAAGTCCGATCCAAACGGCAATCACGATAAAGGCAAGAATGCCCGTGCGCGCGGCCGACAGGGGCGCGTCCCGTTGGCTGGCCGTCGCAGCTTGACGTTTTGTGCATGCTGTTTCGCTAATGTTAACTGCCGCACTCATCTTTCAACTTTTGAAGATCTACCACTGTCTCGTCGCAGTTCAATAAGCTAAAAACCGGAACCGCAATGCTAGATATATCCCAGCCCACTCAACCGTTCGCGGACCAGCGCTTCGCCGGCTGCCGAAACGGCGGGCACGACTGATGCGGCTTGACCGAATAGTGAGCGGCCCTGCATCGATGCGGGCACGTCGTAAACACCCAGTTCCAACAGCGTCGGCGCGATGTCGAGCAGGTGGGCACCTTCAATTTCGCCAGAGGGGCAACCATTGCCAGCGAGGATGAAGCTGCCGAACTGCGCGTGGTTGCAGTCGTCGGGGCCGGTATCATTTTCTTGGATGTGCAGTCCGGGGTAGCCCACGCCGCCTATGGAGCGCCAATACAAGCCGCCGAAATGCACGATTAGATCAGGGGCGACATTGCGCACGGTCCGGTACACTTCCTGAGGCTTGAAGACCAGGGTGCCCAATGGCTTGCCTTCCTCGTCGGTCGTCGCTTCAAGCCGGACCTTGATCTCGTCGCGAAACTTCTCGTAGTCGTCGGAATGGATCGTTCCGTTCGGTTCGCGGCCCTTTACGTTGAAGAAGACGCGGGCATAGTAGCCGCCTTCGCTCCAGACTTTCGTCTTCGACCAATCCACGCTAAGTTCGGCAAAGGGCGTCACCGTCTTGGGATATTCGTTCAGCACCAGCAGGCCTTCGCGCACCAGCCATTCGTTGACGCAGAAGCCGCCGTCGAGTCGTTGGGCACCATGATCGGAAACCACTAGAACAGTCGTTTCTTCGTCGAGCAATTCCAGTAACTGGCCAAGTTCGTCATCGAGGTAGCGATAATAGTCGCGGATCACGTCCTGATACGGATTGCCCGGCTCGTGCAACACGTGTTCGGGGTCGTGAAACTTCCAGAAACCGTGATGCAGTCGATCGAGGCCAATTTCAACACATTGGAAATAGTCCCACTCCGTGTTCTTCATCAAGTGCCGCACCACCTGAAAGTGCTTGCGGCTCATGGAGTAGATCTCATCGCGCAGCCAATCCTTGCGATTGGTGCGAAAGCCCTTGACGTCGACGGGATAGTCGCCGACCAGCCGGATGATGTCATCTTTGAGGCTGGCGGGGTGCGTGAAGACATCCTTGGCGGGATCCGGCGTCAGAAAGCAGCCGACTGAAGCGCCGTTGACTTTTCGCGGTGGAAAACACGGCGGCACTCCAACGATGTTCGCCCGCTTGCCCTCGCGGGAGACCTGGTCCCAAATGGCGAGTTCGCTGATCGACCGCGAATTAACAATGCCGAGGCCTTTGTAAGTGTGATCGGTGCGGTTGCGAAAGCCGTACACGCCGAGCGAGCCGGGGTCCTGGCTGGTGGCCATGCACATCCACGCGGGCACGGTGATCGGCGGAACGATGCTTTCCAGGCGACCGTAGCAACCCATGTCCATGAGCCGGCGGAAGTTGGATAGCTGCTCGTCGCCGAACAGTAGTTCGGGCGCGGCGCAATCAAGGCCGACGACGAGGGTTTTCATGACAGGAGTGACTGCCCTTCCATCGCAGGTCCTTTGGGCACGCTCAGCGCCGAGAGTATGGTCGGGGCCAAATCGGTCAGTCGCGGTTGCTCGGTCCTGAATGCACGGTTCATGAATAACACGCCGGGCACAAGTGCGGGATCGACGATGTGATCGCCGCTCCATTTCTTGATGTTGTCTTCAAATTGACCTTGTGGTGCCCCGCCCAGTGCCGTGCCCCAGGACACGCGATAACCGCCGGAGCAATTCACGATCAGGTCCGGTGCTTCGGTCACACACGGACCGGAATAAACCTTCTCACGCGGCAACACGCTGGTCACGGACACGCAACCTTTTTCCGCATCGACTAATCCGGCCAAGTTGCGTGCGATCGACATTTTCAAGGCCGGCGCTTCGTTTTCTCGCACCGTGCCTTCGCCTTCGCGGCCAAGGAGATTCACGTAGATGCCGCTCAGGCCCAGGGCATAGGCTTTCGTGCGCGACCAATCGACTTCGCGGAAGAAGTCGCCGGTTTCCGGGCCGGGCACGACATCCCCTTTGAAAGTTAGAAGCCCCTGATCGTACAACCAGGTGTTCAAGTTGATGCCACGGCGAAAACTATTGAACCCGTGGTCGCTCAGCGTGATGAACAGTGTTTGGTCATCGGCGTAGTTGAGCGCCTTGCCGACGATAGCATCACATGCGCGGTAATGTTCTTCGATCGCCCTGGTGAATACGGTGGGAATGACACCATGATTTGCCGGGTGATCAGGCTCGCGAAACCGCCAGAACATATGCTGCAGACGGTCCGGCGTGTCGAACAAACAGAAGAACAGGCCTTCGCGGAAGCGCTCCAACTCGGCGAGCATCATGCGCTCGCGTTCATTCATGGCTAGTGCGCAATGCTGCAGGAATGCCGCCTCATCGATCCGGCCGTTTGTCAGGCCGTCATGATCCTCGACCATCCCTGTCGTGTGGAACAAACCGATGCCGGCAGCCAGATCACGAGCATATTCGGGCGGCGTACTGATCGGGAAAGCGGGTGCGTCCGGATCGAAGTTAATCGGCGAGGCGTACAGCTCGAACACCGTGCCGGTTCGGACGAGGAAAAAACGCACCATGCCGCGGACCGACTGCAACACTCCCGTCTTGAACTTTACACGCAGCCAATCACTCCAGCGGCCGCAGCGGAGAGTCAATTGTTGCGGTTGTCCGTCGCACTTCAGTTCGACATTTCCTGCAGCGGAGTCAACATGCAAATTGAAGTCGAACGTGTAGTGAGCACCGGTTTTTGGATTGCGTGGTCCGAGCAATTGCGTGGTCGCAACACCATGGGCATCGAGTTTGACGTTGACGACGCTTTCCGCGTGCCGCGCCGCAACATTGTCGGCCGACGTATAGAACGTGCCGGTGCCCAAGCTGCCGCGCAAATCGGGCACGCCCATGCCGGCCAACATCCGACCCCGCAGGTCGTCCGGCGGGTAAGTGCACGGGCAGCGGATGATTGTTGACGGAACGCCGGCCGCGGACAAAGTTTGCCAGACCGGCTCGCCGCGGCGAAGGTTGACGGCTCGGGGCGGAAGAAACGAGTTCTTTTGTTCGTACCTGCTGAACGAAAGATCAACGCCGTATGTCTTGGGATCGCGACGAATAAAATCGAAGATGCCATGGCCGCCGGGGTTGGTACCCGTGGCAAACGTGGACCATGCAACCGGTGTTTGCGCTGGATAAGTTGTTTGTAGTCGGGCGTACCCGCCTTGCTTTTGCAGCCGGGCGAGATTCGGCAACTCGCCGGCGGCCAAGAGCGGCTCGGCCACTTTGGGATCAAGCCCATCTAAACCAATGACCAGCACCTTTTTCACATTGGTCATTTGACGGAATGAGGAAGCGTAGAGGAGACGTTGTCAATGTTCGGTGCGCCGTTGGCGTCAACAGCGGCGGCCCCATCAAACGCAAGCACAGTTGTGCTGGTGGGCAGGACCGGCACGTCGCGTTTGCCGTTGACGAGTCGATGGAAACCCATCTTGGTCATTCGCCAAATGTAGGACCAGAACATCAGGATCGCCCCGATGACGGCGGCAATGAACGAAGCAAACGGCAGAGCCGACTCCGGCCCGATGTATGCCAATGGCAAGTCGATCAACGTCATCGCGGTTGCCCCTCCTAAAGTTATTCGAGCGCGCTCTCCGAGCCGGTGGGTTACCGACCAGGCGCCCAAATAGCTGGAATATTGTTGATGAATCGAAGCTTGACGGAAGTGACTAAGCAAAATCCAAGCCGTTGCCAAATTTTTTGCAACTATCGCAATCACGACGTAAATGACGTTGCTGAAAAATGTTAGAGCATGGAACTTTTCCCAAGTGGCGAAGAGGTAACATCCTGGATCAAAAGACTCAAACCTAAGGAACAGAGCGGATTTACAGCCATGAGTTCGGTGTAAACTATGCTTTACACCCGTCATGAAGTGAGAATTGGCGACGATTTGTCGCGAGTCAGCATGAACACCCGGCAATGATGATTCTACAGTGGCTAAGTCTACCCATTGTGATTTGTATCGCCCGTTTCTTGCTCGGTGCTGTTTCCAGCCAAGTAGACAGTTTTGCCACAGCTTGTATTCGAAAAAAGAGTTATACCGATGAGAAAAAAAGTCGTTCCGATCCATTTATATCTTTTTGAAAGGGCACCCCCTCCCGATTGAAATAAACGTTGAGTGCAAATCCCGCCTCTACCGTCTCCGGGCGGCATAGGTGCAATACTTATTGCGTGGTCAATGGGTGGTGATAAAGATCAGTTCGGATACCGTGACATGTTACTGAACGAATTCACTTGCTTACCCTGGCAAGACAGCATTGGGCACAATGGCCTTGATGGTTAACTTATCATGATTCCGTCGTTGACGGTGGGGAAGGTACAACCACAGGGAAAACAGGCTCAGATAAGTGAACCCCGCACTCACGCCGGCCTTCCACACGCCCCATTCGACGGTTGCACCAAAGCAACACAATGCCGCACCGGACGCCATGATTGGCAGAATCATCTGCCGGTGAAACGGTATCCAGGCAATGCCGCGACCGACGCAAACATAGGCCAGACCAAGATTCATGACATTCGCCGCAAGCAATGCGAAGGCCGCGCCGACAGCGCCGAAGTGCGGGATCAGTAACACACACCCGGCGACTGTTATCAGAGCCGAGAGTGCCGTGCAGTAAAACTCCAACTGCTGCAGGCGGTAGGCGATCAGCAAGTAGCGATAATGCCCGCTGATAAGCGCGGTGGGAATCACCCACACCAGTACCGCCAACACAGGTGCCGCTCCGACAAATTGGGAGCCATAGGCAAGCGTCAGCAGTTCAAGAGACAACAGTGTCACGCCCAGCGCGACGCCGATGCCGGCCCAGGCGGTGAGACTCAATGATCGATCCATCAAAGCGTGAAGTTGTTGTCGCGGCTCGACGACGCTTCGCGACAACGAAGGCAGCAAAT
>JANNLP010000465.1:0-7886 GCA_031396905.1 Gemmataceae bacterium | reverse complement strand
TTTTCTTGGGCGTGGGCGCTGGCTTGGGCGGCTGTTGGTTCCCCGCTCCCCGGTGGGGCACCCCCCCCCCCGCTCGCCTTGCCGGCACCGCGCCGCTCGACGTACCGGCAGGTATCGCCGCGCGACCAATACCTTTCACGGAATGTGCACAACCTGGGATTCGCCGACGGAAATGTGCTGGCGGACAGGGCTTGCGCCGGGTAAAAACACAGTGACTCATCGCCAGCCGTTGTTGCCACCGAGCCGATGCAAACCCGTGCGAGCCTGCTCTTCCGAATCCGCGATCCGCAGGATCAACTGGCCTGGTCCGAATTTGTGCGGTTATACGCGCCGCTGCTCCATGCCTACGGTATGAAGAACAAACTCCAGGATGCCGACGCAGCCGACCTCGCCCAGGACACGTTGCGAAACGTCTTGCGGGCCGCGCCTGAGTTTGTTTACGATCCGGCGAAAGGCTCTTTTCGCGGTTGGCTGTTTACCATCGCCCGCAACGAAATCCGCAAGCTCGCCGGCCGCCAACATACTCGCGCCACGGGCGATTCCAATGTACGCGCGATGCTGGAGGAACAACCGAACGTCGAACCGGATGAAAGCGAATGGGACCGTGAGTATCTCTGGAACCTCTTTCACTGGGCTGCCCGGCGGGTGCAACCCGAGTTCCGCGCCAATACGTGGCAAGGCTTCTGGCGCACGGTCGTGCAAAACGACGACATTCATGTTGTCGCCAGGGAACTCGCTATCAGCGTCGGCGCCATTTACATTGCCCGCAGTCGCGTGACCGCGCGAATTCGGCAAGAGGTCGCAGCCGTTCACGGGGATGACGCATGAGCGTCTGTCCCGACGACACGGCCCTGAAGCAATTGATCGCCGACACGCTGTCGGCCGTCGAGCAAAACCGAATTGATGCGCATCTTACGGACTGCGCCGTTTGTCGGCAGCGAATCGAGGAGTTGACCGATGTGATGGGCCTGAGCAAAGTTCTCAGTGCCGTCGTCGCGAAGTCGATGACAGCGTCGGCTCATTTGCGCTTGGCAATTGATCGCCTAACCGATAGCACCTCGCAACGAAACGGCGACGGCGCGACGTTGGGCATGCACCGACCCATTCGAGGACCATTGCCGCAGTTGCAGCCGACGACGCGCAGCGGCTTTATCGGCCGGCTTGGCGCCATCGACATTCGCCGCATCATCGGACGCGGCGGCATGGGCATCGTGTATGAAGGTTTGGATGCGGCGCTGGATCGTGTCGTAGCCGTGAAGGTGTTATCGCCACACTTACTCGCCGATCCCGAAGCCAAGAGCCGCTTCCTGCGCGAAGCGCGCGCCGCCGCCACGCTGACGCACGAATCCGTGGTCGCCATCCATGCGATTATGGAAGCCGACGGAACGCCCGCGTTGGTCCTGCAATACATCCCCGGCGAATCCCTCGCCCAGCGCATCGAGCGGGAAAAGAAACTACCCTTCGACGATGTCGTCCGCATCGGCATCCAGGTGTCCCGTGGATTGGCCGCCGCCCATGAACATGGATTGGTGCATCGGGACATCAAGCCAGGCAACATCCTGATTGCGGATTGCCGATTGCAGCATGCAGATTGGAAAACCAAGCCCAGCGCCAATGACGACGCCATTTCGCCGTCTGGTGCCGTCCGGCAATCCGCAATCCGCAATCGGCAATCCGCAATCTCCGTGAAAATCGCCGACTTCGGCCTCGTCAAGCGCGTTGGTGCCGAGTCGATCACGCAAGAAGGGATACTCGCCGGCACACCTGCCTACATGTCCCCGGAGCAGGCTGCTGACGCCGACGTTGATGCACGCTCCGATCTGTTTAGCCTGGGAGTGGTGCTTTATCACATCAGTTCCGGCGAGTTGCCGTTCCCGGCCGAGTCGCCATTCGTGTTGTTGAATCAGGTTCGCACGATGGAACCGCGACCATTGCGTGACGCAAACCCGGAACTACCCGAGTGGTTTTGCACGATCGTCCACCGATTGATGGCCAAACTACCCGAACAGCGCATCGGTTCCGCCGCCAGGTTAGCCGAACTCCTGGAACGACAAACGGCGGTTGCACCATTGGCGCGACGCCGACCGTATCGGTGGATGAGCATTGCAATTGGTTTAGCCGCGCTGGTACTTGCCGGCATCGGCGTCATCCAACTGATTTCCAATGAGAACGACGTGCCGCCGCCGATGATCGGATTTGTCGTGGACGGTGTTGCCAAGACGTTTACAACGTTGGCCGAAGCCGTCGATGCCGCGCCGGACAACGGCACCATTTTGGTCCATGGCGCTGGTCCCTATTCATCCTCGACAATCAAGATCGAAAACAAACGGCTGACCATCCGCGCTGCACCAGGTCATGCGCCCAAGTTCGTACCGGCATTCAAGGGCAAAGGCGGCCCGACGCGGTTCCTTTACTCCAACTCGGACCTCACGGTGGAAGGCTTGGACGCGGACTGGCCGAATCCAGCGCCGCCGCTGGTTTCGAAAGAAGATGCCTCGGCACGCTGTGTCATGGGTGTGACGCAGAATCGCTTGACGGTGCTTCGCTGCCGCGTGACCTGTGGCGAGTTTGGCATTTGCGTCGGCGCGAATAGCAGCGACTTGCTGGTCAGCCACTGCCACTTGTCCGCGCCCAATGTCGCCGCTTGTATAGGTTGGCGACCAACATCGTCGCAAGCCGTTCAGATCGAGCACTGCCTCCTCGAGGGGCACATCGGCTTCTTCATCGGCCAATCCGAACTACCCGACCCCACCGCGATGACTATCGAGAATAACACGGTCGTCGCCGACCGGGCGATTCGCTTCGTCCTGGACGCGGCACCGAAACAAATCATGAACCTGACCGCGTGGCGAAACGTCTTCGATTGTCCCGTCGTGGTTTCTCTCATCGGCATGCGCAACTACGCCCAAAACTTAAACACGCACGCCGGTATGACCGACGTGGTGCGAAAAACCGCAACCTGGACCGAATCCGCCAACATCTACCGCAAAGACACCGTCTACCTCTGCGGCAACCGACCCGGCCAACTTGTCCAGTACGTTCCTTCGCGGCTCAAGAAACTGGACCAATGGCTGGAGTTCTGGAACCTGTCCAACACGCAATCCATCGATGGCACGATCCGCCGCGACGACCGTGGCGTGATTGGCGTTGACGGTGCGTCAGGACCAATTCCACCGAATGTCGGCGTCCTGCGGTGACACCGGTTTGTGCGATTTGGACAATGCGAAACAGAGCGCGAAATCCGGCGAAGGCGAACGGCATAGGATACAATCAAAGTTCCGGCCCGGACTCATGATTGATCGGCGAAAAAAGGATAACTCGATGCATTCACAGCGATTCTCGAAGCGGACACGGTTGGCCCTGGAAGCGCTCGAGGCGCGATTGCCGCCGACGGCTTCGGGGTTGGTCGCCGTAGGCACGCAACCGGCCGGCGGACTTTCGGGCAAAATCGCCTACATCCACGGCGGGCACGGCTACACGGCGGCCAACGAAGTCGCTGGCGCTTGGAGCTTCCAGCGCGGCGAATTGTTTGAGATGATCGAAGACCTGGGCAACGTCGATCAAATGACGTTTCTTGCCGATACTTTGTTTCGTGCCGGCGCGACCGTGGTGCCGTTGCGGCCAGTCGGCCATCAAACCAGCGAAGTCGTCTTAGACAATGATGATGCCAGCGTGACCTTCACCGGGAGCTGGTCAAATAGTACGCAACCGATTTTCTACGGCAGTGCCGGCGATGTGCCGTACCGTTTCGCATCGACTTCAATCACCGAAACCGCGTATGCCCGCTACGCACCGAACTTTACGAAACCGGGCTTCTATCCCATTTATTCCTGGACGCGATCCGGCAGCGACCGCGCCACGGATCAACTCTATCGCGTGAATCACTCGGGCGGCATCACCGAAGTCACTGTCAATCATCGCCGCGTCGGCAATGGTCTGGTGTATCTCGGTACTTACTACTTCGACGTTGGTTCAACGGGGTATGTCGACATCAGTAATCGATCGAGCGGTACCGGCAGCGTGGTGATTGCCGACATGATTCGCTTCGGCAACGGCATGGGCGACATTGATCGCGGCGGCGGGATTTCCAAGTTGTCACGCGAAGACGAGGCCGGCCTTTACTGGGTCAAGTGGCACGTCGATCGCTCGCAGGGCATCCCCGACACCGAGTATCGCACCAGCACCAACGACAACAACGCCACCGTTTCATTGTCGCCACGGTATGCCGAGTACATGAACCGCGAACAGGATGGCGTACTGAGCGACCGTGTGTTCGTCAGTTATCACTCGAATGCGGCCGGCGGTCGCGGCGTTCTCGGCCTGTACAACGGCAATAACGATGTCAACACACGAACGCCCAACATGTTCTTGTTGGCGAATACGCTGGCGCTCGAAGTCAATAACGACATGGTCGCTCAAGCCGGTCTCTACGAGCACAACTGGTTTGACGCCGGCACCAATGTCACACTCGACCGAAGCGATATCGAGTTCGGCGAGATCAATAACTATTACATCGACAACGAGTTTGATGCAACCATCATCGAAGTGGCCTACCACGACGATCAACTCGACACCGAATTGATGCGCGATCCCAAAGTTCGCGATGCCGTGGCCCGTGCCACCTATCAGGGATTGATCAAATACTTCCGGGCCGTCGATGGCAACGTGACACCGGCAACGCAGATGCCTGCCGTTGTCAGTGGCGTGCATGCCGAATCAAACGCGGTCGGCAACGTCACGTTTTCCTGGCTGCCGCCGGCGGCGAATGTGTACGCCGGCGATGCCCCCACGGGTTATCGCATCTACGGATCGACCAATGGTTACGCCTTCGACGGCGGCACGGCCATTGCGGGTGGCGCAACCACATCAACCACTCTGACGGGATACGATCCCACCCTGCCATATTATTTCAAGATCGTGGCCACAAACGCTGGCGGCGAATCACCTGGCTCGGAAGTCGTCGCGGTGCTGCCGGCCGGTGGGCCGAAGCAGGTGTTGATCGTCAACGGCTTCGACCGCCTGGGTCGAAGCCAAAATCCCACGCAACCGTTCGGCACTGCGCCAAATACGATCGAGCGCATGCGGCCGCGGGGCAGCAACTCACGCGACTATTCTGTACAAGTGGCGGCGGCGATTCAGTCAGCGCGGTCCGGTGTACACCTCAACTACTCCAGCAACGAGGCAGTCATTTCGGGAGCGGTAAACCTCACGGACTATCAAGCTGTCGTGTGGATTCTCGGTGAAGAGTCGTCCGCCGATGACACGTTTAACGCGACCGAACAGGCCAAAGTCGAACAGTACATCGCCGGCGGCGGCCACTTGTTCACGTCGGGTGCGGAGATTGCCTGGGATCTCGATCAACTCAACAACGGCAAGGCGTTTTACGAAGGCACGCTGAAGGGCAACTACATCGCCGACGATGCCGGCACGTATTCGGTCCTCGGCTCGGCCGCCGGTATCTTCAACGGTCTCAACGTTTCCTTCGACAATGGCACACTGTTTTACAACTCGGAATTCGCCGATGTGATCGCCGCGCAGGCCGGCGCCACAGTGGCCATGACCTATGCCACCGGCGGGTCAAACGGCGCGGCCATCCAACTACCCGGCGCGGCTGGCCGCGGCAACGTCGTCATGTTCGGCTTCCCGTTTGAGACAATCACGACGGCACCAATGCGCTCCGCCGTCATGGATCGGGTGCTGACGTTTTTCGACGCCAACAAATTAACTCCATCGAAAGTGCAAAGCGTCATCGTCAACGATGGAGTTCCGCAGCGCTCGCGCGTCACTTCACTGAAAGTCACTCTCGATCAGCCGGTCAACATTAACGGTGCGCCGGCCAGTGCTTTTCAACTCAAGCATCAAACCGACAACGTCACGGTGGGGCTGTTGGCGAACGTGCTCATCAACGCCGGCACCACCGAAGTGACGCTCACGTTCACCGGCGCAACCTCTGTAGATTTTGGTTCGCTCGCCGATGGTCGCTATACGCTGACCGTCGACGCATCGCTCGTCGCGAACGGCAATGGCAACCTGGATGGCAACGCCGACGGCTTCGGCGGAGACAACTTCACCCGAATCGGTACTCCCGCCAATGGCCTATTCCGCCTCTTCGGTGACAGCGACGGCGACGGTACTGTGGCCACCAACGACTTTATCCAATTTCGTCTATCGTTTGGCGGCACCAATACCATATTCGACTTCGATGGCGACGGTGCCGTCGCCGCCAGCGACTTCGTGCAATTCCGATTACGGTTTGGAGCCAACATTTGAACGCGTCACTTCGACTGCCCCCGGCAAGGATCGAACTTGCGACCTACGGTTTAGGAAACCGCCGCTCTATCCACTGAGCTACGAGGGCCTGACGACATCTTATAGACGCGATTGTTATGGGATGTGTTCACAGCCCGAGGATCTCGTTCATCTTTGCAGAACACTCGCGGAGTTGTTTCTCGTTACAGCCGCCGATCTCGGCGGTGGCCCAACCGTGATAGCCGACGTCCGCGAGGGCCTTACGGATATCTGGCCAGTTTTCGTCGCCTTCGCCGATGGCCACCCATTCCTTGGCCTTGCTGTACCCTTTGAAGTCGAACTTCAGCATGCGTTTACCAAGCTGGCGAATCCAGTCGGCCGAGGACACACCGAACTTGATCATGTTTGAACAATCGAAATAAGCGCCGACATGCGGCGATGCGAACTGATCGACGTATTTGATTAGTTGCTCGGGCTTGGTGATGAAGTTGTTCCACACCACCTCAATGGCGATCTTGACGTTGAGTTCCTTGGCCAGCGGCAGCGCCTTCTTGACCTGCTCGGTCGAGCGTTCCCACACCTGATCATAATTTTCGGTTTCCTTGTTGCGGACCGCGCCAGGGACCAATAACACCGTGTCGCCACCATATTGCTTGCAATCACGCAAAGCGCCTTCCAAATCCTTAAGCGCTTGTACCCGTACCTCGGGCTTAGGATCCGAGTGCCGGACCGACCAATGCGTGGAATCAACGACACCGTGAATGATGATGCCCGTCGCGTCGCGAGCTTTCACCACTTCCGCGCGATCGATGTCGGCCGGGCTATCCATCTCGACGCCAGCGAAACCGGTCGCTTTCAGTAGCTGAAACTTTTCCAGGACGGACTTTCCGTCCTTGATCATTCCGTACTTGACTGCCTTGCGCAATTTCGGCTTGTCGTCGGTTGCCGCAGCAGTGACGCCAAACACAAGGGCCGCCGTTGTGCCAAGAAAACCGCGACGGTCGATGGAGTTCATGTGTTGTTTCCTTGTTTGATCAAACGAAAGGAGTCTTGCCGGGGATAGCAACGGGGGGAAACGGCAGCGAGCCTTTCATGTCCAGGTGGACTGGCATCAGATTCTCTTTCGAGTTCAGCGCCTGATCCCATGTGATCTTCTTACCCGTGTAACCCGCCATGCGACCCATGATGCCCATCAGTGTGCTATGGGCCATTTGTTCACCCTGGTTAATCGTTTTGCCCGTGCGAATCGCATCGAACAATTCAATGTGTTCCTGGCTGTACATGTCGGTGGCTTGGCCTTCGAACTTCCAACGCGGTTTATTCGTCGGTTGAATGAGATGTTGTTGCAGTTGGGCAAAACCCTGGGTGCCAATCACGTGATCGTTGACATCGCTGGCGCACCCTGCCACTTGGCGACAATAGGAAAACACTTTGACCGCCCCGGGATATTCGAACACGGTGGCGAAGTGGTCGTAGATGTTGCCGAACTTCGGCTCGGTGCGGGTTTGTCGGCCGGCCACGCCGTAAGCGGTGACAGGATATTTGTCGCCGAGCGCCCATACGGCTTTGTCGAGGCTGTGAATGTGTTGCTCGACGATATGATCGCCGCTGAGCCAGGTGTAGTAGAGCCAGTTGCG
>JANNLP010000454.1:0-5479 GCA_031396905.1 Gemmataceae bacterium | reverse complement strand
GCTCGGCAACTGCGACTGGAATCCGACATCGCTGGAGAAAGCCGTCAAGCAAATCGGCGGCACACTGCACGATCGCTTCGGCAACCTGGAACTTTGCGACCGCAAGATCGCCTGGATTCTCAGCGACACGCCTTCGGTATTCCTGATGTCGCGCGGGCCGATCTTCGAGAAGGTGATGAGCAACCTCGAAGAAGTCCGCGCCCGGGGCGGCCCGATCATCGGCGTCCTTGGCGAAGGCGACGACGAAGCCGCTGAGCGCGTTGCCGCCAAGTGCGACGATTTGATTTTTGTGCCGGAAGTGCCGGAGTATTTGCAACCGCTAGTCACGGCCGTGCCCCTGCAACTGTTGGCATATCATGCGGCGCTTTTGCGTGGTTGCGATGTGGATAAACCGCGCAACCTGGCCAAGAGCGTGACGGTGGAATGAGCGGCTTCCGCGCTTGCAGCACCGCTCACTGGTTGAACTCGAACACTACAATCTTAAGATTTCAGAGATTCGACCCAATGGTACTCCGCGACAATTGCTAGCGGACAACCGCTGTCACGGTATTCAACTGCCTTTTCAATCTTTCGGCCAAATGACGTTTGAATCCAATCTCGACTTGCAAATGTTCCCACGATTACGTAATTGGTTTGCTTCGTGATATTGTTGCCGCACCGAGCCCCACGCGTAAGAACTTCTCGTTCGCATTGTTCACGAGCACCAAATGCAAACTTACCAGTAAATACAAACAAGGAGTCACTCCATTTGAGTTTCGGTGGAGGTTGATCGCATGGAAGGTCACAACTAGCATCTTCACCTGAGACTACACCTGCGTCCCCACCGGTAAACGATGTCAACAATTCAAAAAGGTCCATCCTTTCAACTTCGTCGACTTTGCCATTTGCAAAAATGCGTTCCAATCGTTCGCGAATATGCCTGATCGGGAAACGATCGGAAGCCTCTGGGTGTTGTTCGATCCACTTGCGGAGGTAGATGGCTTCAGGTTCGGACACTATTCCGTCGGCCAACATTCCTTTGGCAATGCCAAGCAATTCGGTCACATCTCGTTCAAGGCAGCGTGTTCGATTGTACGTTTCAACTTGCGGCTGACCGTGTGGATCGAGGGCCATGAAACAACTCCAATAGTGGTCGTCCGCGCTGGACTAAACGCGGCACAATTATCATATTCCGAAGATCGAATTCTGGATTGCCCTCCGAAGCCCCAACGAGGCTGACGAAGTAGTCAAATCCTCGTTGCATACACGCGGAACGGTCGGATGCGTCTGTGCCGCGCTGCCACATCATCCTCACGCCTTCCAGCGCAAGTAGCTGCGGAGATAGAAGGGGAACCACAGGCCGCCGGTGATCACGATTGCGATGAGGTGCAATACGTGGGGAAATGAACCTTCACGCGGATCGGAGGCAAGAAAGCGGGCTTGCTTGGTGTAGGCGTCTTCAAGGCGGGTTTCGTGGCCTATGCGTGTTGCCAGCTTGGCCTTGGCTTCTTCGCGGCAGCGTTTGCAGCGCGAGACGCCGGGTTTGATTTTTTTGCCGCAGCCGGCACAGAGGTTTTCCGGTTCTTGTTTGGCGACTGTCGTGACTTGCTTTTCTGCAACCGTTTCTTCGACAGGGATGATGAGTCCGTGTTGGCAGCGCGGGCACTTCACTTTGCGGCCGGCTTGCTCAGCCGCTTAGTGGATCTTTGCCGAACAGTTTTCGCACACGAAGGAGCTACGCGTCATCTGCGAATCCCCGGGAAACTCCGTGTTGAATTGCTTCTGCCGACAGTCTACTAAGAACCCAGCGATTCATGCCGGGAAAAGCGCATTTTCTGATGCGACGTGCTGACGCCGTTAAAGCCAAATGCCTACGCTGCTTCGTGCAAGCGCACTTGTGGAGTAGCGACCACCGCGCTTTCTTCGTCTTTCCACATCATCAATAGGAACGCGGGGACTAACAGTGGTCGAATGAGCAACGTGTCCATCAGGATGCCGACGGCGAGCGCGAAGCCGATTTGCACGAGCGTGCCCAGGCCAGCGAGCATGAGGGTGGCGAAGGTGCCGGCCATGATGACGCCGCAGGCGGTGATGGTGCCGCCGGTTTTGGCTAAGCCACGCCGAATGCCTTTGACGGCACCGTGGCGTTTGCGTTCCTGCAACGCCCGGCTGACCATGAGGATGTTGTAATCCTGGCCGACTGCGACCAGTATCGTGAACAGGAAGAAAGGCACGCGCCATTCGATTTGTCCAAGCGGTTTGCCAGTCCACACGGCGGCGAACAACGATGTGACGCCTAGGGTGGCGAAGTAACTGAACAGCACCGTTGCCAACAAGTAGGCCGCGAGCCACGGTTTGCGGACAAGTACCAACAGTATCACGAACACGCCAGCCAACACGAGCAGGTTGACTTTGGTGCGGTCGTGTTCGATGATGTTGGCCAGGTCGCGGGTGTGAACGGTAACGCCGGTGAGTTCGGAACGCACCGGGCCGACTTTCGCGGTGTTTTGCGGTAGGAATTCGTTCATCCAGTGATCGATCATTGCCAACGTGGCCAAGCTTTCCGGCTTGAACGGATCGGACTTCAGGACGACATCGATGCGGGCAACATGGCGCTGTGATTCCGCAATTGTCTTGGACAAGTAATGCTCGCGGGCTTGAACGTTCGGGTCGGCTTTGCCGAGGAGCTTGGTGAAGTTGCCGACTTTGGAGAAGTCCTGTGGCGTGCCGAGCGGCTGCGTGAAGCTCCGCACCTCGGCGATGTTGTCCAGGCGTGTGATGCCCTGACTGAGGTAACGCAACAGATTCAAGCCCGCATCGGTTTCCCATTCGGTGTCGCTGGCGAGCAACACGGTGATGGGCCCGGTCTCGCCAGCGGAGAAGCGAGTCTTGATGACTTCCAATCCGACCATGCTGCCGGATGAAGGCGTAAGATCGCCTACCGGCGAGAATGTTGGCTTGACGAGTAAGCCCAACACAGCAAACGGTGCGAGGATTGCAAATGTGCCAAGCCACACCAATCCGGGTTTGCGGACGACGAACTTACTGACCTGACCCCAGAACGTGCGTTGTCGAATGCCGGGTTTGCGAACAACAATTTTGCCGGGCCAAAACGCGGCGAAGCCTGTGAGATGCAACAGTGCCGGAGTCAGTGTTAACGATGCAACCAGACCAACGGCCAATGCTAGCGCGATGACAGGGCCCGCACTGCGAATCTTCGCGAAGTCGGCAAAGCCCATCATGGCGAGTCCGCAAATGACGGTGCCGGCACTGGCGGCGAGCGCTTCGCCGACGGCGGCAACAGTGATACGCACGCCAGCCTCGGTGGACTTACCCTTCTCCAACTCTTCGCGATACCGGGCAATCAGGAACAGACAGTAATCAGTGCCCGCGCCAAAAAGGATGACAATTGCGAACACCTGGCTGACGTTCACGAGATGAACGCCGGGAATCAGCGTTGCCAGCGCGAGCAGTTGCAGCGCGACCCATGCGGAGACGCCGATGGTGACGAGCGGAACCAAGGCCAACAGTGGTGCGCGGTAGACCAACAGCAACACACCGATGACCAGAACAATGGTGGCTATGGTGGTGTGATCGAGGCTATCGTTGCCGGCGGTCACCAGATCGCGGCCGATGCCGGCCGGGCCAGTGACATACATCTTCGGGGCGCTAGGCCCTGCGGCCGTCAACTCGGCACGCATGATTTCTTCGCAGCGATCAACGGTGAGCCGGGTTTGATTCGCCAAATATGGCGTGGCCAGCGCGACCTGAATCAACGTTGCATGGCCATCTTTGCTGACAAAGCGATGGCCAAGAACCGGTGTCTTGCGTGATGTCACGCCGTTGATTTGCAGCGCCGGTTCGTCGCGCTTCAGCGTTTGCACCGTGGAACTCAGCCGGTCCACAAGCGTGAGGTCGGCGGCTGTGAGTGGCGATTCGGGGCGTTCGATGCAGAACAGCGCCCGGCTTGCGGACACATCCTGGGGAAACGACTGCTCAAGCAGCTGATGGGCACGGACGCTTGGTGTTTGCGGCGGCAGGAAATGGATGTCGTCGTCTTGCGCCTTGGCCCGCCATGAGGGGGCAATCAACGTGAGGACAATGGCCAAGCCGGCCCAGGCAAAGCAGATAATGCCGGCATGGCGAACAGCCATGCGACCAAGAAAACGGAACATCCTTGCGCCCCTCTCCCGTAGCGTCCATGACCGGGACGTGCGCGAACCCTCCGGACGGAAGCCCGGGGCCGACCGTGAAGGAATCGACCGAGGCCGCCGCGAGACTGAAACGAAATCGGGGATATTGCCCAGCATCAGTACCGATTTACAGTAGATCGAATCAACTATTCCAAACGACATCACGACGACGAAGGTCTGTTGATTGAGGCATCAACATGATCACACAACGCCTGCACCTGAGTCAGAAGGCCTTCTCGTTCCAGTGGCTGGTCTTCAGTCGACTCGTCGTAACGCATTTCGACGGCGAATACGTTGAGCATCATCAAGTCGCGAAACGCATCCACGTTCTCGCCAAGGTCGGTCAAGGTTTCAAGCAATACAAGCAAGTTGTGCGTCTTGCGGCTACGTATACCCAACGATGTAATTCTGGCCTTAAGCAGTTTTTCGACAGCCTGTTGAAATTGAAAGCCAAGTATTTCGTCGGCCACGTCCGCGGAAACTGCCGGATTCGTCACTACTGCCCGAATTGCTTTGATTTCTCGCTTCGCAATTCTGAGCATCTTATGCGCGAATGGCATGTCGGTCATAAAGGATATGGCCTTCCTCGAATGCTCGCGCGATGACATGATTTAACGACCCGCGCCATTCATCGACATCGTCGGGAGTATAAAGCAGCAGATCAATTGCGCGCCCTTTTCTCGGTAGCGCCAATTGCAATCGCAATATTTCTTGCCGTCGACTCGAATGTTTCCATTTGGCTTTCTCGGCCACAACCAATAAGTCAAAATCCGAATCTTCGCGCGCATCACCCCGCGCCCGTGACCCGAACAAAATGATCATTTCCGGGTCGGCGACGGCGAGGATCGCGTCTACTAATTCTGTGTAAACATCAGTTGTCGTCATGGCGTCATTGTACCACATTTTCGTCAGGCATAAGCCTTGCGCAACATCGCTAAACTTCGTGGCACGGCCAGTTTCGGGTCGTCCTTGCCCTCAAACTCCAGTGAGATGTAGCCACGGTAGTTGTGTTTGGCGAGCATCTTGGCGATGCGGTCGTTGTCGAGGTCGAGGCTGTACCAGAGGCCGCCGCCGTAATAGGTTTTGGCCTGCACCAGCGCGGCATATGGAGCGATCATTTCCAAGCGGTCATACGGGTCCTCAAGGAAGTTGCCAGTGTCCACCGTGACTTGCAGCCACGGCGAGTTGATGGCTTTGACAATCTTGACGACACCCTCCGGCGTGCGACCCAGGCCCCAATGGTTTTCGAGACCCAGGCACACGCCGCACTTCTCGGCCGTCTTCGTGCATTGGCCGAGGCTGTCGAT
>JANNLP010000453.1:0-2252 GCA_031396905.1 Gemmataceae bacterium | reverse complement strand
ATCTTTGATCTCAGAAAACAGCAGCTTCGATTTGTCGATCCACACCAAACCGGAGGCGTTCGGAAGCCACAGGCGCGGTTCTCCTCCCAGCACGGGCACGGCCCACATGTCCCAAATCCCCCCTGTCACCGAGTACGCGATCCGCGACCCGTCCGGTGAAAAGACCGGGCTCATCTTCGTGCGATTGTCACGGGTGAGCTGCACCGGCTCGCCGCTGGGCAGCATCTTCACGTAGACTTGCCCGGCCGTATTGAAGCTCGAAGGGCCGCGGATGAAGGTGAGCATGCGGCCGTCCGGCGAGAGCGCCGGCTGGACAGCCGAGTCGGGCAGGTTCGTGATTTGCACCCATTCGGAGCGCGCCGGGGCGGAAGCAGTCCGCTTCAGCAGCCACCAGGCCAGGCCGGCTGCGGCAACGACCAGCGCCACAACTCCCGCTGTGATCGCGACAAAGCGTCGAGGCCACGCGGGCGGACGAACGGCCGTGGCTGCCCCGACTTCCGACTCGGACTCCTGCTTCAGCTCTTCAAGAGCGAGCTTGATATCGGCGATGCCCTGGGCCCGGCGTTCCGGATCCTTGCGCAGGCACCGGGCGATGATCTTTTCCAGTGCCGTCGGCACGCCCGCTGAAATTTCGCTTGCGGCCTTCGGCTCTGTGTGCAAGATCGCGCCAAGCGTCGAGATTTTGTTCGTGCCCTCGAAGGCGCGCCGCCCGGTGACCATCTCGTAAAGAACCGAGCCGAACGAAAAAATGTCAGAGCGGCCATCTACCTTCCTGCCTTGGGCCTGCTCGGGAGACATGTAGGCCACCGTGCCCAGGATGGTGCCCTCTTCTGTGTGAGGGCTTGCCTGCACCGGCATGGTCGCCGTAGCGCCGTCCGGATCGCCCTCGATGACTTCAGTCAGCTTGGCCAGGCCGAAGTCGAGCAATTTCACACGGCCATCGTCGGCCACGATGATGTTGGCCGGCTTCAGATCGCGGTGGACGATTCCAGCGGCGTGGGCGCGCGCCAGTGCGTCGGCGATCTGAATTCCATACTTCAATGCATCTTTTAGACTCAGTCCACTTTTCCCGATGTATTGGTCGAGCGTCTTGCCTGGCACGAACTCCATGGCGATGAAGTCGGTGGGACCATCAGGCAGGTTTGCGCTGCCGATGTCGTAAATGTGGACGATGCCGGGGTGATTCAGGGCGGAAGCCGATTTCGCTTCTTGCACAAAGCGGCGCTTACGGTCGGGACTGGCAGTGACATCCGGGCGCAACACCTTGATGGCGACGGTGCGGTCGAGATGGGTATCGAAAGCACGATAGACGACGCCCATGCCGCCCTCGCCGAGCTTCGAGTCGATCCGGTAATGGCCTAGCGTCTTGCCGATCATAGCGGCAGTCCCATGAGGCTTAGGCTCAGTGCGTGCCAGACAATGGAGATAAGCAATACTAGCCGCGTACGATGGAACTCAGCGAGAGCCCGCTCTTCTAGGTCATCCGCCGTGCTGTTGCCCGGATCGGGCGGCGATTCCCCGCCGTCGAGCGATTCGCATGGTGGGTTTTTCACGCCGTCAATCGTCCCGCCGCCGACCGAAGCGTCGACCTCTGGCTGCATCGAGGCCGGAAGCGGTGGCACGCCCAGCGCACCCACAGGAGCAGCGCGACGCCAAGGTGAATCTGAATGCATCGGTCGAATCAGAACTGACAACTCGTGAAGGAACTTGGAGTTGCATGTTGGAGTTGGCTGGCTGTTTGGGACGATTTTCGCAACTACCTCGTTCATGCAGCCTGATCCCTTTGTCGTCCTTCATATCCTCTTGAACGCTCAAACTGAGTCCGACCTTTCATCTCGGTCCAACGCTGGTTGAGTGAGTGCCCTCGCTGCGTCTTTCTCCAATCGGGTGCGTACGGACCTCAGAATCTTCAGTTGGTGCTGTCTCGGTCGCTGACGCGCCTATCGCCGTCGCGACCAGCGGTCGTATGCGGCGACCCACTCGGCGCCCTTCGGCCGGGGGACAGGCAGTTCCACGTCCAACAGCCGCACCCTCTCACGCTTCCCGCGGCGTAGACAACTGGCAATCAGTTCATCCGAGCCGCGGAGATCGATCTTTTCGACGATCACGGCCTCGCCAAGGACAGTTGCATCAAATGGCAGCGCCAGATACTCCTCGAGCGCGGTCAGGAAGGCGGTGGCCTGCTCGGATTCGCCGTAGGCGTCCACCGTTGCCTCCTCGATCAATACGTCGAGCCGACGCGGACTCGGAGG
>JANNLP010000437.1:0-1649 GCA_031396905.1 Gemmataceae bacterium | reverse complement strand
CGCCTGCTTTGGCCCGGTCTCGGCTCGATCGATGTCAACGGTACGCCAAAGCTTTTACCCCGCGATTTGCTGCCGCTGCTCCAACTGCAATCCAAAGGTTGGTTGCTCGATCCGGAAATCATGATCAAGTGCCATTACCTGGGCGTGCGCGTCCTGGAACTCAACACCTTCGCCCGCATGCGCGGCAACGGTCTCTCGCACGTTCGCATGAGCACATGCTGGGAGTTCTTCAAGTATCTGCTCCGCTTCCGTTTCTCGTCCGAATTGACCCGCTGGCGACAAGAAGTGGCCGGCCGAAGCTTGACCGTCACAGTTCAACCGAAGAAGGACGAATTAACAGCGACTGCCGTCTGAGCAGTGGCCGAAATCGTGACCGCACAACTACTTTCACATTGTGAGAGGATACCAATGACGCCTACCTTGATACAGAACACCGCCGAAAAGAAACGCCAGACGCTTGCTGAGCCACGACCGGCCTGCCGTAGACGAACGACCTGCCGCGGCTGCGGCGGCGATCGCCTCCTCCTGGCCCTATCGTTAGGCGACATGCCTCTGGCCAACGGTTTCCTCAGCTCGACGGAAGAGTTCGCCAGCGAGCCGAAGTTTCCACTGGATGTCTTTTTCTGCGAGACGTGTGCGCTCGCCCAGCTATTGGATGTCGTCGATCCTGAAATCATGTTTCGCCATTACCTTTACCAAACCGGGGTATCGACAACCATCGCGGCCCACAATGTGCGGCTTGCCCGTCAAATGACCGATATGCTGCGGCTTGGGAAACGGGATTTGGTTGTCGAGGCAGCGAGCAACGACGGAAGCTTGCTCAAATGTTTTCGGGACATCGGAACGAGAATTCTGGGCATTGAGCCGGCGACGAACCTCGCCCGCGTTGCCGAAGCCGACGGCGTGGAAACCGTTAACCAGTTCTTCTGTTCGGAAACGGCACGCCAGGTCCAGCAAGATCACGGGCCGGCTCGTGTCGTCATTGGCAACAACGTTCTTGCCCACGTGGACGACCCGAGCGATTTTCTCCGGGGAGCGCGAATCCTGCTCGCGGCTGACGGTTTGGCGGTGTTCGAGTTTCCCTATTTGGAAGCCATGCTCGCTCGTATGGAATACGACACCATTTACCACGAACATCTGAGTTACTTCTCCATCCAATCGGTGACGCATCTTTGCGAAACCGCTGGTCTTTCGGTCGTCCGGATTGAACACTTGACGGTTCACGGTGGATCGCTGCGCGTATTCGCTGCCCCGGCCAACGGACCGGTGACCCACGCGCCACAAGTGATTGAACTCATCGACAAAGAGAAGGCCTCGGGGGCGGTGGGATTCGCGCGGATTACGGTTTTCGCCGATGGCGTGCACCGGCATCGGGATCATTTGCTCGAGCTGTTGCGTGATCTGAAAGCGAAAGGCAAAACGATTGCCGGATATGGCGCGCCGGCCAAAGGCAATACCATGTTAAACTATTGCGGCATTGACCGGGAACTGTTGCCATATCTGGTCGATAAGAATCCCCTCAAAATCGGCCGCTATGCCCCGGGTTCCCAAATTCCTGTACTCGACGAGCCTGTGCTGCTCCAGCGACAACCGGACTACACGCTAATTCTGGCATGGTACTTCGCGGTCGAGATCCATCGCCAACAAGT
>JANNLP010000424.1:0-4224 GCA_031396905.1 Gemmataceae bacterium | reverse complement strand
TCTCGATCCGCATTCTGGCGAACGCGGCTACGGTGCGAATTAGACCAAGACGGCTTCTTCGACTTCAGCCGGCTTCTGATCGCTGTCCAGCAGATCCACGAAGGCGTCCAGCGATGGTCGAATGACAGTCGGCTCATCGACGGCGTCGACGATGGCATCCTGGGTCTTTAGGCCGTTGCCGGTAATGCACAGTACGACTTCCTCATTGCGCGGAATCCTGCCTTGCTCAATGAGTTTTTTGGCCACCGCCACAGTGACACCGCCTGCTGTCTCGGCGAAGATTCCCTCGGTTTCCGCGAGCAAGCAGATGCCATCGACGATCTCCGGGTCGCTCACGTCCTCGGCCCAGCCGTGGGTATCACGAATTAGTTTGGCGGCGAAGTAGCCATCGGCGGGGTCGCCAATGGCCAGGCTCTTGGCGATGGTGTTGGGCCGGCGAATGGGCCGATGGTTGTCGCGACCTTCCTTCACGGCATCGCTGATGGGGTTACAACCCGTCGCCTGCGCACCGAAGACCCGGCATGGCGACGAATCGACCAGCCCGACTTTCGCCAATTCGACGAATGCCTTGTGCACTTTGCCAATCAGGCTTCCGCCGGCCATCGGCACAAAAACGTTGCGCGGCACGCGCCAGCCAAGTTGCTCGGCGATTTCGTAGCCGACGGTTTTTGATCCTTCGGCATAGAATGGCCGCAGGTTAATGTTGACGAAGCCCCAGCCGTACTTGAACGCGACTTGCGTACACAGTCGATTCACTTCGTCGTAAGTGCCGCGGACGGCGATGACTTTCGCACCAAAGATGCTGGTGTTCAGAATCTTGGCCCGCTCCAAGTCGGCGGGCACGAAGATGTACGCTTCCAACCCCGCCGCGGCGGCGTTGGCGGCGACGCTGTTCGCGAGGTTGCCTGTGCTGGCGCAGCCGACTGTCGTAAAGCCAAACTCCTTGGCTTTGGACAATGCGACGGCCGTCACACGATCTTTGAACGACAGTGTGGGGTAATTCACGGCGTCGTTCTTTACGTACACCGTTGCGACGCCAAGTTCCGCGGCCAGCCGATCCGCTTTCACCAGCGGCGTGCCGCCTGTTTGCCGACCGACCGTGGCCGGTTTATCCAGTGGCAACAACTCGCGATACCGCCACATCCCCGGCGCACGCTCCGAAAGCCGCTTGCGGCTTAGCGCGTCACGGATTCCCGAATAGTCATACTCGACTTCAAGCGGACCGAAATCATCGGTGCAGAAGTTGATGGGGCTGACCGGGTAGGTCTTCCCGCAGACACGGCACTGTAGCCCTTTGACAAACGATTGCGACACGACCGTTCTCCTTTCGCCATGCAGTGGCGGAAGCAAACGGCAAGCATCGTCCAGGATTCGCCCGGCCGCGGACAATCGCCGCGCCGAACACGAGATATGAGCACAAGCTCCGCTTATCTCTCCCAGGCACTCGCCGAAGCGAATTCCGGGTGGGATTTAGCACCGTGTCTTGCCGGGCCGCACTCGATGTGCGGCCTTCAAGCCGGTTGCTGCAGCGTCGTAGGGCCCAGCCCCTCAGCTGCTCTGGATAAGATACTCACCAACGATGCCAAGATATACCACCGACAGTCCGTGTCAAGTTGTCTTCGCAATTTATTCTTCGATCAGACCAAAATCCCTGGGAAAGTCCTTCAAAAAAGTCGTGTATTGCTTGGGCCAACCTTGTTCTTTCGCGTAATCGCGCAGGGCCTTCAGGTCGTCCATGACGCGCTTGCGTTGGGGGCCACCCAGGCGTTCCAGATAGCCGGACATTGTTGCCAGCGCCTCGTCGCCGGCGGTCGAGTTGACAATCTTGTTATCCGAACCGGCGATGAAAACGATGGCGTGCAGGATGGCCAGAAACTGCGGACCGACGTGCAGGTCCAACGGTATCTCCGGGAACACTGCCGCCCCTTCGGGTACTTCGGATTCATCAGGGTCGTCATCAATTTCAGCCACGGCACACTCCAGTGAATTGTTCAATACATCATGATATGCACCGCCTAATCCAACAACTGATGCCCACGGAAAACGGCCACTTGCGAACCTTCGGCAACGAACGCCGAGGCGGATGGCCGATCCAACACGCCGGCGAACTCCGGCCCGTAAAAGGCGACGGGATCACCGGTGAAACGATGCGACTTCGCCTGCCAAACGCGCCACGGCGGATGTGTCACGAGGTATTCCTTGGTGCGGCCGTCACGTTGCCGTGTGTAGGCCCAGTAATGTTCGGTGATGAACTCTTCCATGGAGCCTGGTTCCAATAGTTGCGGATCGCCGGTGAACTCGGCCGCCACTTTGAGTGGGCCGGCCGAACCGTGCCATGTGTAGTGCACAGAGCCGACGCAATTGTCAGGTAACCTCAATTCGTGCGTCATCCGGCAATACAGATACTGCTCGTTGTAGACCTTAAGGGCGATGAAACAGACTGCGCGCCTTGGTGCCACTTCACGGATAAATACGACGCCGCGGCGACGTTCGCCGTTGACGTTCCGGACCACGTAGAAGCGCAGGTTCACTTCTGCAAATGTGCGGTGAAACGGGATCGGCAGGCCCAGCACCTTCGTGTTGTGAAACATAAAACCAACGACGCTGACGAAATGCCGGTCCTGCCACGAATCGAGTTCGACGCCGCGTGGGACATAGGGCTTTAGCACGGCCGGGTCGATCTCGTAATTCAACATCACGAGGTGCCGCCAATCGGCTGTGAGAAACGGGCGCGGCATGGCCACCCTCGCAAAGCTAAATAGGGCGTGTGACTCAGTCTATTATCCGTAAACGATTGGCAGGAATAACAGAACTGAGCCCGCAGCGCAAGCAAGGCGAGTGCGTGGCCTTGCTTGCGCTGCGGGCTCAGCACAATCTAACTCTGCAGTTTGATGGCAAAGTGGTGCGAGGTGATGTGCATGCGTTCGCGGAGATAAAAACGGTGGGCCTCGAAGCGTTGCACGCCCGAATCGAGATGCAACTCGCTGCAACGATGTTCGCGGGCAAAATCGATTAGCCACTCCATCAATTCACGGCCCAAGCCCGTGGAGCGGCAGTTGGAATCCGTCACCAGATCATCAACATACATGTGCTGACCGCAAAACAGGTTTTCGTAGATGCGAAACCCGGCCACGGCTTGCACAAAGCCTTTCACGCGGATCAGAGCCAATTGAAACCCTTCGGCTTGTTGACGCCGGACCCGGGCCAGCAGTTCTTCCGCGTTTTTTAAGTGTGGTCGCAGTTGCACGTATACACTGAAGCAGTCGGTAATGTCGGCATCGCTTTTGGCCAGTTCGACCATGTCATTTCTTCCTTCGCCGCAGGAACTTCAGGCCCGACCACACTTCACTGACGGCACACACTTTGACATCGACCCAATCAGTCGCCAAGCCCACTTCGCGGACCACGTTTTCGTCGATGTCCGTTGTGACCTTGGCCGCTTTCTTGGGCCAGGACACCCAGATTACGCCGCCAATGGCCATGTGTTTGGTGAGTTTGGGAAACGCCTTCGCCAGCACGGCGCGTTCCGTCACGAACAGTACGGCTAGGTCCAGGTTGTCAGCCAGCTTGTTGAAGCGCTTCACGTCGGCCGGCATCGGGCCGATGAGGCTATCCCAATTCTCTGGTGCGTGCAAGAACGCGACACGCTGGCCCTCGGTCAGGCCAAGTTTTTTCGGCACCGGTTTGCCAGAGTAGCCGACGGTGCTGGGAGTGTTTGCTTGAGTTGGCACTGACTTAGGTTCGCTGCTTGTCGCGATGGGTCTTGTACTCTTTTGGATCAAGCTTGCCGTCTTTGCAGGTGTCGATTGTATCGAACAACTTCTCGATCGCTGTGCCTTTCACTTCTTCGCGGGTCAGCCGGCCGTCGGCATTTTTGTCGAGGCTATCGAAGTCGGGAAGGCCGCGTGTGCTTGGCGCGCCTTTGTCTTTGCCTTTGGCGAGGGGACCGTACTGCGCAAGCAAACGGCCGGCGGCTTTCAATTCGTCTTTGTCGAGTGCGCCGTCCTTGTTTCGGTCGATTTGCTCGAAGCTGTCAGCGAGCCGGCCCTCGGCTTCCTGCTTGCTGATCTTGCCGTCCTTATTTTTGTCGAAGCGCTGAAACAGCATTTCGACGATGCGCTCGGGGTCGGCTTTGGATTTGTCTTTGTTCTTATCCTTTTCCTTTGGTTCATCTGCAATGACGCCAAATGAAAGCAGTAAGGTAAGAATTGCAACGGCAGGCAA
>JANNLP010000375.1:0-14655 GCA_031396905.1 Gemmataceae bacterium | reverse complement strand
AAAGCGAGTTTTTTAAGGTCCACGCCCACACGCCAGCGGCCAGCACCAGTCCGACCAGCACGACCAACCACAGCCGACGCCGACGAAGGATCATGGGGGCATTGTAGTTGGGGGAGTGCGCAAGGAACGGTCAATGCCGGGAGGCATGCACGCAAAAGCAGCAAGCGCGGGGGAATGCCTAGTCGCCGCAGGCCCCCTTTACGACTCATACGGATTCAGCGGAATTGGGAACATCGTTTGACCCGACGAACCTTTCCACCTTGTCCATGGCGAGCTGAACGCGAGGCGGCTTTCCTGGCGGAGTACCCGAGACGATCTCCGTGTAGAGGAAGTGCATGAGATTGATAACGGCCCGGATGTACTGTTGTCGTGGCTCTGTAGGCCGCTGCTCACCCATATGAACGACGTTGGCGGTGTAGAGTTTTCCGCAGAGCGAAGCGATATCGGGGTCGTCGAAGCTCTTTTTATCGAGGTAATGGGCGAAGAGATTTCGGATGCGACCAATGGTCTGGAAGTCCTTCCGAGAGATAGCATCAAAGAGCCCGAACGCGTAGGCAACATGGACCTTGATCGAGTAGCCGAGGAGCGGAGCCTGGACGTCAACAAAGAGTTGCTTATCTTCCGTTTCCGTCAATGGGACCATTGAATGGCGGAGGGACTTCGCCAGCTTCGCGTCGAGAAGGGCGGCGCCCACGATGGCGGCCCCTCGATCAGTCTGAGCTTCAAGTTCCTTCAGCACCTCTCGGACGTCGTCGTAGTAATCGGGTGAGGTTGCCAAGGGGCTGCTCCTGTTGCGGGGTTCTTTTTCCCTGCCAGACTATGTGGGGCCGGAGTCTTTGACGCCGGAAAATCTGGTTGTGGGTCAGGAATGTGTTGATCTAAGTTTCGAGCCTGGTAGTGTCCTGATTAGAATTGTTTTCGTCCGGCGTTCGCCGAATCATGTTAAAGACGATGAGGAACAGAATGACGCCGACGGTGGCAACCACTGAGATTCCAATAATTGGCACGTTATTCATGGCTCCTCTCCTTGCAAGCTTTGGCCTGCGCCGTGATGGCTGCCTCCGAACTTCATTCGCAATTCCAACCAAATCCGATCTAAGACTTCCATCGGGTACGTTACTCTACTCTTGACCTTTCTATGCTCGAAAAGAACGACCATGCGCCCGTCTCTTGGGTCCCAAGAGGCCACTTCTTCTCCGTCACCACAATCACCTAATCGGACGGGTTGACTCCAAACGGCTACAACTTCGTCGTAAGTCATGCCAACTTTGACCTTGCCGGCGTCTCTGGCAATTGTCGGCAGAGAATCGACCCAAATAAGAAACCAAACAGCCCCGATTGCGAAAGCGGCAATGAAAGCAAATACAAACTGTTTTTGTTCAGTCAACTTCATGGGAGTGCCTGACCGCTCCTGTAATCGTACCGCGCCGGGCGTCCTGTTTCCCGACTTTTCAGGAGCATTTCAGCGGCCGTCATTGGCAAGCGGCTAGTCGTTGCTCCAATGCCGCAAAAAGGTTGATTCCGTTCGCATTCCTTCGGCGTCGGCGTGCACCACGTTGACCGCGAGCCATCACGGCCAGGTTGCTTCATGATGGGAGCACATGGCACCCGGCGCAGGGCGATTGCACCGCGAAGTCACAAACTTGAACTAGCGGCAGCAGTCAGCTTCGGAGTTTGATTAGCTGGCTTTCCTGCTCACTGTGCAGCGAAGCCAGCAATTTCATGAGTGCGCGCGGGTCCACGGGCTTGACCAAATGCTTGTCGAACCCGGCGGCGTTTGCTCTCCGCTTGTCCTCGTCCTGCCCCCAACCCGTCACGGCGATCAGGACGATGAACTTGCCCCAGGGTTGCTCGCGAATGCGGCGGCACGCCTCGTATCCATTTAACTTCGGCAGCCCGATATCGAGCAGGACTACCTCGGGCCGGAATTCAGCCGCGGCGCGGACAGCCTCTTCGCCGTCGTAGGCTGTGCGGATCTCATTCCCCATCGACCGCAACATGATCCCCAAACTGTCGGCACCATCCCTGTTGTCGTCCACGATCAGGATGCGAAGGGACAAAGCCGAAACATCCTGTTCATCACTTCTCGGGCCCGTGACGGCGCTGGTTTGTTGGATCACGATCGGCAGGCGGACCTCGAACTCGCTCCCTTTGCCCGGCCCTTCGCTGCGTGCCTCGATGGTGCCGCCGTGCATCTCGACGAGCCGCTTCACCAACGACAGTCCGATACCTAAACCGCCCTGCGACCGTTCCAACGCCCCCTGCACCTGCGAGAACATCTCGAAGACGCTCCGCAGCTTGTCCCGCGGGATGCCGATGCCCGAGTCCTTGACAGACACGACCACGTCACAGCCCAGCCGCTCGACGGACAAAGTAATCCGACCGCCCCGCTCGGTGTATTTGGCAGCGTTGTTGAGCAAGTTGCCAAACACTTGGGCCAGCCGCGTCACATCGGCCTCAACGTACAATGGTTGCGGTGGCAGAATTTCGATCAGTTCGTGACCGCATTGCTCGATGAGTGGACGGCTTGTCTCGACCGCTCCCTGGATCACCGTCGCCAACGCGACTCTTTCACGCTTCAGTTGGATCTTCCCCCGGTTAATGCGGCTCACGTCCATCAGGTCGTCGATCAGCCGGGTCATCTGCTGCATCTGGCGATCAATGACGTCACGAGCCCACTGCAATTCGGGAGCAGCAGGACCCTTCATATGTAAAACTTGAACGGCATTCCGAACCGGGGCCAGTGGGTTGCGCAGTTCGTGGGCCAGCGTCGCCAGGAACTCGTCTTTGCGGCGGTCGGTCTCTCTCAGCGATTCCTCCGCCATTTTGCGGTCGGTGATGTCAAGGGAGTACACTGCCAGCCCGCCATCGGGTGTGGGAAAAGCACGATCAAAAAACCAGCGCTGCAAAGGCGGGTAATACAGTTCGTACTCAACTGGCGCACGCTCCTGCATTGCGCGATGAAGCTGCACGTAGGCCTCATTGCCGACGGCATCAGGAAACACTTCCCAAAGGTTGTGGTCGATCAGATCCTGGCGCGTCTTGCCCATGCGCTTGAGGCCGTCGTCGTTGATGAATGTGAACCGCCACTGGGAGTCCAACGACATAAACGTGTCGCTGATGCTGCCGAGCAGACCGGCGATACGGAGCGCACGCTCTTCAAGGAGGCGGGCGTCGGCGAGGGCGGCGTGGTGGGCGTTGTCTAAGGCCTGCTCCCGCGCTCGCACCGCCTTCAAGACCCGCCACATCAGCCCGGCCAAAAAGCCGATGGTGATCAGCGAAACCAGGGCTGATCCCAGGCCGGTGTCGTACAGCCCGGCGTCCTGACCCCTAACACGGAGAAATCCGATGACAATTGGAACAATGAACATCAACGGCAAAGCGCGACGCGCGAGCGTCCCCGCGCCACCCGAATCCGAAAGCATGCGCATTGGTTCGCGCTCGGGATGGCTGACGATAATCCCGACCGACACGGCCATGATGAAGGAGGACGTTTGCAGGGCGATCACCGTGGCGTACGGCAATGAGTATAACTGATGGACCCCATAGAGGTATCCGATCAGTGACAACGCACTGATAGCCGTGGTCGTCAATGCCAGCGCCGGGGCCAGTCGGCGCAGGCGGGGCGGGCAGGCCGTCAAAACCAGCGCTGTTCCAATCAGCGTCCAGCACAAGCTCCCGGGAGGCCCCATTCGCCCTGGAACTACGACGCCCACGCGGCCCCACTCGCGACCGAACATTAGCAGCCCATCGATTCCCAAGGACAGGCCGCTAATCCATTGCAGCAATGTCAACCCGCCGATGCACAGGACGACGGCGCCGCAAATAGTCGTAATTCGGTGTTGGTTGGCGACGATCGATAGCACGGCCAGCCCGCTGAAGATTACGCACAATGTGGCATTGGGTTGGATGGATATCCCGTCGGCTTCCCAGTCGGTCAGCCGCCGAACGTCCAGCACCCATCCGGCAAGCGAGGCAATTCCGCCTACCAATGCAAAAAAGCCAACGAAGATCGCTAATCGGCGAGTCACGCGGGGTTCCGTGGGTGTCATTTGCTAAGGTGACGAGCCTCTGATCCCAGCTAACGACCTAATCATAGTAGTAGCGGCGCACTTTGCGCACTTTGCTCGGCACTCAATCACCATGCGGTGTCCGTGTGCGACGCGTGGCCCGTCGCATGCATGCGCCCGCATAAACCAGCCTTCCCACGGTCAAGCGAATGAGACTGTCACTTTGACACCAGCAGGGCACTGCCTACAACCACACCAATTTCAACGTAACTATTTGTCGGAGTTTCAGATACGTTTCGGACCGATCGCCGACCGGCAATTGGCACGGCACTTGAAATACGCTTGAAACTATGGGGAGTTCGCCCTTACGTGTCCCTCTTTTGGAGGATCGTTATGTTTCTCAGACGAAGTGGTATTGGCGATTTCTACCAACAGATGAACCGCCTGCAAAATGAGATGAACGTTCTGTTTGGCCGACCGGGTCCATCGGCTGGTATTGGCGCGTCGGGACCACCGGTCAACGTGTGGGAGGACGAACACACGATCTTCGTCGAGGCCGATGTTCCGGGAGTCGATCCGGAACGAATTGATGTGAGCATCACGGATGGGAACTGTCTGGTCATCCAGGGAGAGCGGCCTGCGCCCGATGTGGCCAATGGTGTATGGCATCGTCACGAGCGCGGCACGGGGAACTTTGTCCGGGAGTTTTCATTACCAATCATGGTTGACGCGGGCCGAGTGCTTGCAACCCACGAGGACGGCGTGCTCAATCTGACGTTGCCAAAAGCCTACGCTGCAAAGCCGCGAAAAATCGCGGTCAAGAGTGCCTGATTACTGGCTCAGTACCAACCGCCAAAAAGGAGAACCATTATGAACGAGAACGCTGTTCAGACCGCGACCCGTAATAACGGCGATACCGGCGAAATGCTTCGTGGTGTCACTCTGACGCCACGTGTCGATATTCTTGAGAACGAAAACGAACTGCTGCTCATCGCGGACATGCCTGGCGTTAAACACGCCGACGTCGATGTGCGCTATGAAAATGAGGAGCTGACTCTGCATGGCCGGCGAGCCTGTACGGTTCCTGATAGCGGTTTCGACCGCCAGGAAATTCAAAACGGAGACTACTTCCGTTCGTTTCGCATTTCGGAAAAAATCGACGCGGAGCAAATCTGGGCAGACATGAAGCTCGGAGTATTGACACTTCACTTGCCGAAGTCGGAAAAGGCAAAACCGCGGAAGATTTCCGTTAAGGCCGGGTAAATGCTTGTCGCCCTTCCTCGGCTCACCGGGGAAGGGCGTCATGTTTGCCTTTGTGCCATCCGGCTTTCGGCGTCGGCGTGCACCACGTTGACCGCAACCCATCACGGGTGGGTTGCTTCATGATGGGAGCATTGTTTCGTCGTGGGGCGAGAGGCTTGCAATGTCAGCTATCGGCCCACATTGGTTAACAGTTGTTTTATTCCCCTCCCTCGAAGGGAGGGGCAGGGGAGGGATTACTTTCGCCCATGGCAGAATGAATGCCATGGGTCAGAGTTCATCGCGTCAGCGCAACTGGCGGGCGAATTGAATCCCTCCCCTAACCCCTCCCTTCGAGGGAGGGGAATTGGAAAGTTGGCATCGGCGCGCGAGTGCAAGACTCCTGACTCCTTGTCGCCCCATCACAGTTAAGGACCGGTTAAGCCGCAAAGGCGGTTTTGCGAGTGCAAAATGTCGAATTCCATGAATGCGGCCGGGCTTGTACCGCCGAAGTCGCGAAGCTAAAATTATTGACAAATGCACTGACTCACACGCAGGCAAGACCATGACACACGATCGCAAAACACCGTCGAAAAAGTGGTACGGTGGCGCTGCAGTGATTGCCGCCAGCTTGGCGCTTGTCTTTAGTTTACGCGGATGTGATTCGGGTCCGTCCACTGCTGCTAAAACCGCGCTTTCCTATATGGCACGTGATCGCCGGCCGGATCCGAGCCAGCCGTTTCCCAACATGAATGCCGCTGGAAATTTTGTGAATCGTGGCGATCATACCAAGCCGCAATTGCAAATCCCAGCTCAAGCTGATGCTGGTGCGGTCGCGCAAGCCGTGGCCACCTACGTGAATCAACTGATCACCGGAGAGACCCAGCAACTTTACTCCGCGAATCAAATTCAGCAGGGGATTGCAGGAGCGTCAACGGCTGGCGCGAATGCTTTTTCCTCGGCGATTGCCAATGGCGCCTCACCCCAATCGGCCAATCAGTCAGCGATGGTGGCGGCTGCACAGTATCTACACAATGTCGGCGTCATGGGCCCGCTGATTTGTCCAGTCGCTCTTGGGATGGAAGGGATGACTCAGCTCATGGTTGAGTGAAAGTTGATCGCCGGCTGCCATCGTCCGCCAATTCAAACAACGTGGCTCGGCCCACGGCTCGGCGTGAGCATGTCAACGTCAGTCATTAGCAACCAGCTAATCGCAGTTCCATTGTCGCAATCAGGTTGATACCGTTTGCTTTCCTTTGGCGTCGGCGTGTGGCGAGTGCTGTGCACGCTCCCGGCAAAGCCGGGACGCACGGCACGCAAGAACAATATGCGTGCGGCTAGGCCACCTGGCGACCGGCAACTGCCTAAAGGCGAGTCCCCACGTGGAGCCTGCCTGCGATCGAGCGCCGAGGCCACGGCGTGCTTACGCATCGACGCTCGCCCCCGATTGCAATAGCAACTTCGCCATTGCCTGCGATAAGCCGGCATGATAATGGCAGTTTGGCGGGTTTTGTAGATTTTCTGGATTTCGATTTGACACTTCGAAAGACTCGACCTACGTTTGTGGCGTGCAAGGGACGACGCGACGAGCAGCAACGGACGGCTAAGCGAATCGCCGAGTGACTGGCACGAAAACAAACGGTACTGGCATTCGACGCGCCATCCTATGCGGCTTCCCCGGCCGCGAGCGCGGGTTCCCGACCTCGGCACTTCCCCGTCTTGCCGCAGGTTGCCGGCTCGGTCTTTAAGACCGTAGCTCCGGCACCACCCACTAACGCCAGTGGTTACAGGCCACTACAACCCCCGCCATTACGGAGTCGCACATGATGCGCCATCCTCTGGCAGCGACCATTCGTTTTCTTAAAGCGGAAGACGGACCGACTGCGGTTGAATATGCGGTGATGCTGGCAATGATCATCCTGGCTGTAATCGGCACGGTGCAAGCCGTGGGAACTGCAACCAATTCAACTTTTGCCAACGGTCAGCTCAATAGCACGTTGAGCGGATCGTGACCGACTGATCGACTGACCTAGTGACCAACGCGGTGAGCCATACAGGTGATCCGCATTTTTCATCACCACCACCTGGGAGAAGGCTATGAAGAAGTTCATCGAGTTTCTGAAAAAGGAAGATGGCCCGACTGCGGTTGAATACGCCGTTATGTTGGCCCTCATCATCGTCGTCTGCTTGACCACGATCGCCGCCGTCGGCACCAACGCCAACACCACGTTCAACAGCGTCAGCACCAAGCTCGCCGCCAGCTGATCCAAAAATATGGATGCTGGCCCCGTCCACGACGGGGCCGGCGTCCGTGTGTTCCTGACTTACCACGACTTACCGGGAGAGAGAGATATGAAGAAGTTCATCGAGTTTCTGAAAAAGGAAGACGGCCCGACAGCGGTTGAATACGCCGTGATGTTGGCCCTCATCATCGTCGTCTGCTTGACCACGATCGCCGCGGTCGGCACCAATGCCAACGTGACGTTCGACAGCGTCAGCACCAAGCTGGCCGCATCCTGATCCGAATACAGTTGCGACCGCGAGGCAACGTCTCGCGATCGCGCTCAACGAGCCGCGGCAACTCACGGGTATTCCGTCTAATGACGGCGTACCCGTGAGTTCCGTGGCGACGCTTGTGCGCTATGCCGGCCCCGCGGCCACCACGATAACCACTGGCACCCCAACCCAAGGCACCCCGAGAGACACCCTGTCATGGCGACACAAACTACCGCTGCGCCAAGCGCCGCGGCTGACGACTTGGGCCTCGACCGCGAATTCGTGATGTCGATGGCCCGTGTACCCTTTATCGCGGCCGGCTTTACCGTGTTCGCGCTCCTCACTCATCGCATCAATCCGTACATCCCCGTGGCATTGCTCTGCCTCGGCATGATCGTCGCGGCCGTGATCGATGGCGTGAAATTCAAAGTCCCAAATTGGCTCACTCTGCCGCTTGTTCTCAGCGGCTGGGGCATCGGCCTGTTGCACGACTTCGGCATCGCCTGCGGGCCTGGCCCAATCGGCGCTGCATTCCGTGAAGGTTCCGCGCTCGGCGGCGGCATCTCCGCTTCATTACTGTGTACGGCCATCGGCTTTGCCATGCTCTTCCCGGCGCTGTTCATCGGCGGCATGGGGCAGGGCGACGTGAAAATGCAGATGGGTTTCGGCGCATGGGTCGGCGCGATCTATGGCGGACATGAAGGTGCCTGGACCACCATTCTTGCTGTGTGTTGCGGCATGATCGTCGGCGGCATCATCGCCGCCATCATGATGCTCACCCGCGGCGAGCTGCACAAGAACTCCAAGAACTTCCAGGAAATCATGACGGACTTCAAGGTCCTGGCACTGGCCGGACCCAAATACGCCTCGGCCCGAGCCAAGTCTCGCCGGCCGGGCTGGCACCGGTTGCCCTATGGCATTCCGCTGTGCATCGGTTTCGTGGGGTACCTGGTTTACCTTTACGCCACGGTTTGATTGACGCTTGGCCGGCGCAACCTGCGCAGGGCACCTATTGTCCCTGGATTGTCTCCCGCACGCTGAGTAGGATCGGCTCGATCAGGCAGATCGGGAAAGATGGCAGCTTCGCTAGAATCGGAAAAGTTGAAGCGGGCATGGCCAACCGGTCGATTTCAGAGTTCGAGGGACGATCCACCCGGCGGAATGGTTAATGGTCAGTGGCCAGCGACCTCCCCAACCGGTTGGACCAGCCGAAGGCCGGCTGGCGATTGCAATACTGGCCAGTGGCCACTGACCATTGGCTGCACCCGAGGTCGGCACCATGAAATCCAAGTCCCTCATCCTGATGGTCGTAGCCATGGGCTGCGGCCTGATCGCGGCCTATACGACCGCGAAATTAACAGCCAAAGGCGTCGATGAGACCGAAAAAGTCCTCGTCGCCACCGCGGAAATCAAAGTCGGAACCGTGCTCAAAGAGCCGGAGAAGCTGTTCGTCGAGATCGACTATAAGAAGGGCACTGCCCCGAATTCAGTCTCGGATCTCGAACGCATGAAAGACAAGGTCGTGACCCGCACCGTGCGGCCCGGCCAGTTCCTGGTCACGGACGATCTCAGCTCGAACTTCGGCATCAGCCCGCCGAAGGGTACGAAAGGAATGTCTATCAAGGTCACGCCCGATTCCGCCGTTGCCGGCTTTATCATGCCGGGTTCGCGGGTCGATGTGATGGCCACGATCATTGAGAACAACAACCAGAAGCCGAAGGTCATGACCGTGTTGCAGAACCAGGAGGTTCTGGCGGTGGACCGAATTTCGGTCCGGCCGGATGGTCAATCGGCTGTGGAAGCGATTAACACGGTGACGCTGGCCGTCACCCCGCAGAACGCGCAGAAGCTGGAGTTGGCCGTGCGGTTGTCGGGCGGCGTGGTTCGCCTGCTGCTCCGCGATCAAAATGACACGACAATCACGCGCATCAACACGCGGGAGAGTCTGTCGGACTCCGGCAATGAGTTTGGCGCCATTGAAAACGCCGCAGTCATCCGAGCCTTGGCGGCTCGTGACGACTTCAAGCCCGGTACGGTGATCGACGATCCGGAAAAGTTCTTCACGCCTGTGATCGTGGGGGCTATTCCGGCCAGCGGTTTCCTGGAATCGGACTTGCCGAAGCTCAAGGGCATGACGACCCGGGTCGCGCTGTTCAAGGATGGCGTGGTCACGTCGAAACACTTCGACGAAAAGGATATCGCCAACGTTGGGATTGCGGCGGTGCCGGTGGTGAAAGAACCGCAGCGGCACGTTCTGTTCATTCAGAACGGCGGCAAGGAACCGCAGATGGTGGTGTACGTGGACGGCGTGGCGGTCGGCAGTGACCAACCGGCCAAGCCAGCGTCGACGCCGACGCCAACGCCGCCGACACCGCAACCGCCGGTGGAAAAAAAGGATGAGCCGAAGGGTGACCAGCCCGAAGGCAAGATCGATGGCCAAAAGGTGGAATCGCCGAACAAGGCCGCGAACTGACTGTAGACCACGGATGGGCGCATTCCCTGGCCGCAAGCTTGGGAAGCGCGTTGGACGGGTGCCGCGGGGGTGGTCTTCATGGATGGGCCATCCCCGACACCCCGTTTCAGGGATGATGCTGGCCGGCCCAGGCCACTTCGAACGAACCGCGGGATAGAAATCCCGCTTCACGTGAGGGAGAGGTGTAAGGATGCACCGGACGCGACATATTCTTCGACTCGGCGCCTGGGGCCTGCTTACCGCTGGCCTCGCTGCCGGATTTGCAACGGCTCAGGTGGCGGAAGCCCCGCCGGCCGTCACCAATCAAAAAACATCGACAACGGATAAGGCCGTCATCATCGCCATCAACGGCACGACGACGCTGTCCATGTCCACCAAGAAAAAACTGCGCACGGCCTACAATGAAAAGGAAGCCGTTGCCCGCGTGCAGCAAATCGCTTCTGACCCACAATCGGTGCTGATTATCGGCCTTCAAGCCGGTAGCACCAAGGTCAAGCTGACCGACACCGACGGTGCCGAAGAGAACTTCGATGTTCTCGTCCAGCTCGACATCGATGCCGTCAAGAGCGTCATTCGTATGACGTTCCCCACGGCCAATGTCATTCCCATCGCCGCCGGCAACAGCACCATTGTGCTGACGGGTAATGTTGCCCACCCGGAAGATGTCGAACCGATCTTGCGCGTGGCCCGCGGCGTGATTGTCACGCAAGGCCAAGGCACAACGGAAGTCTATAACGCCATGACAGTGGGCGGTGTGCGCCAGGTGCAACTCGACGTGACGCTCGCGCAGGTCAACCGCACCGAAGCCCGCAATCGCAATTTGAACTTCGTCATTAACGGTTCCACGGTTTCAACCGGTAGCGTGGTCCCAGGCCTCCTGTCGCCGGTGGCTTCGCAGCCCGCGAGCGGATCTGGTGTCGGGTTCAACCCATTCAACACTCCCGCGCAACCGTTGCTGCCGAACGCTTCCGGCGGTGCCAACATCATCTTTGGCATCGTGCCGGCCAACTTCAACATTCTGCTGCAGGCCCTTCGCAATGAAGGACTCGCCAAGTTGCTGGCCGAGCCTAAGCTCGTGACCATGAGCGGACACCCCGCCAGCTTCCTGTCGGGTGGCCAGCAAGCGGTCATCGGTCCCGCCGCCGGCATCAGCGGCCCGGGCGTAACCTTCCAGGACGTGGGCACGGCTTTGACGTTCCTGCCGATTGTGCAAGCCAATGGCCGAATCTTCCTTGAAGTCGAACCCATCGTGCGGACCGTGGATAACGGTCTCGGTCTCAACTCGTCGTTCGGCTTCGTGCCCGGCTTCTCAGTGCAACGAGTGCAGACGCGAATCACGATGGACGCTGGCCAGACATTCGCCATCGGCGGTTTGACCCAAAGCTCCGTCACGGCCAGCAGCGTCCGCGTGCCGGTTCTCGGGGATCTGCCGTTTATCGGTACCGCTTTCGGATCCATCAGCTATCAACAGCAGGAACAGGAGCTTATCGTTCTTGTGACGCCCTATCTGGTTGATCCGATGGATTGCAAGCAAGCTCCTTGCAAACTTCCTGGCATGGAATCGCGCAAGCCCGACGATTTCGAGCTATTCTTGGAAA
This sequence comes from Gemmataceae bacterium, assembly GCA_031396905.1. GTDB lineage: Bacteria > Planctomycetota > Planctomycetia > Gemmatales > Gemmataceae > JAIBBI01. The sequence goes on along the minus strand of JANNLP010000375.1, from coordinate 2,839 downwards.
CGATCCTGGAAGCGCCGCGCGGACAGCGCGACGTGTTCCCCGGCAAGAAATACATGCCGGCTTATAAGAACGACTCCACTGCCAACAAGTATCCCTGCGGCGGAGACCGCGGCGGATGCGACACCGGATGCCAAACGGGTGGGTGCTCAACGGGCACTTGCACGACCGGCAACTGTGCCAATGGCGGGTGCGGGGCTGGAACCAAGACCGCGACGACGACGAACACGGCCTTACCGCCGCGCTAGTCTCAACGCCAACTGGTATTTCAAGCCGCCGCACGGGGTCGAACGCGACCCCGTGCGGCGGTTGTGTTTTTTTTTGGTGGCGCCCTCGGACCCGTCTCCATGCAACGAATCGTCATCTGTGATCCGACCGACTCCAGCCGCGAACATCTTCGTGCCCTGCTGCTCGGTATGGACTTTGCCTTCCTCGATGCCGAGTGCAAGCGCTACGATGCTTTCATCGACATCGTTGCAGATAACCCGCCTGACCTCGCCATCCTTCATCTCGATGGCGATCCGGCCAAAGCCAACTACCTGATCAGCCAGCTCGCGGGCAATTTCGGGCAAGTGCCGCTGCTGGTCATCAGCAGAAATCACGCGGCGATTCTCGAATCGCTGCAAAATGGTGCGAAGCACTTCCTCACCGAGCCAATCTCGCTGGAAGATTTGCTGCGCGTGGTGAGGAAAGCACTCTCTGAACCCGTGACGACCACCAGCAACACGGGTTCCGGCAACGTGATGCGCGTCGGCTCCAACGCGCAAGTGCTCGTCGTCATAGGTTCGCGCGGGGGCATCGGCAGCACGAGTTTGGCCGTCAATTTAGCAGCATCCATCGCCGCCGACCCCGATGCCCAGGTCGCACTGATCGACTTGGACTTAGCGCTCGGCGACGCTGGTCTCCACATGGCCGTCACTCCGAATTATACGATGGCCGACTTGGCCGCCAGCATCGATAAGCTCGATCTAAACTTTCTGAAGCGCTCGCTGTATAAGCATGAAGAAACTGGCGTATCGTTCCTCGATCGGCCCGGCGCGATCACCGATATCGACATGATTGAAGGCGTGCATGTTGAACGTGTGTTGAATCTGTTGAAACTGAGCTACACGCACCTCGTCATCGATTTGTCGACTCGATTCACACCAGTGGATGCTGCCGCGCTGGCGGCCGCCGATTCGATCCTGATCATTACCCAGCTGGAGCTGACCAGCGTCCTGAACACTACGCGCATACTCGCGGCACTCGGGCCAGGGTTGGACGACACCGGCGAGAAGATCAAGATCATTCTCAATAAGGCCGGTGCCGAGGAAGCCGAGAGTGAGCAACATCGGATCGGGCCGCGCAAGGCCGAAGAGATCATTGGTAAGCCGTTCCACTGGACCATACCTTTCGAGCCGAAGCCAATGGGCACCTCGCGCAACGAAGGCATCCCGCTGATCAAGTGCGCGCCCAAAAGCCGCATTCACCTGGCCATCGCCGGCCTAGCCGCGGCGTTGACCAATAAACAGGCCGCAGCCGCCCCGGCCCAGGCTGGCGGCCTGCTCCGCGGCTTCTTCAAGAAATAGCGCTCCACGCACGTCGCCAAAAAAAAAGCTACAGTCCAACCTGAGGACCGGTTCTGCACCGCAGAAGCGCTCCCGCGCAATGGCACCGTGGCACCATCGGCACCCTTTCGGCCGGGGACGTGAGATATGTCTCGACTTTCGCAAGGTCTATCGCGACTCAATTCAGCAAGCAAACCGGGCTTCAATGTTCCCGGCGGCGCGGGCGGCCCCGGGGCCACACGCAGCTTCGACGAACTTAAGCGGCACATTCACGGCAAACTAGTCGAGAAGCTCGACTTTTCCCGGGTCAAGGATTTGCAATCCGATGCTCTACGGAAAGACATCCGCCGGGTCGTCGAGCATCTCTGCGATACCGAGAACCCGCTTCTCAATCGCATGGAGCGCGAGCGGCTCATCGATGAGATTCTCGATGAGACTCTTGGCTTCGGGCCGCTCGAAGTGCTGCTCAAAGACCCGACGATTTCGGACATCATGGTGAACGGCCCGAACTGCGTGTATGTCGAACGTCGCGGCAAGCTCGAAAAGACCGAAGTCAAGTTCCGCGACAACGATCACCTGCTGCAGATAATCGACCGCGTCGTTTCCAAAGTCGGCCGGCGTGTCGACGAAACCAGTCCAATGGTCGACGCGCGTCTTCCCGACGGCAGCCGCTTCAACGCCATCATTCCGCCGCTGGCCCTCGATGGCGCCACGGTGTCCATTCGACGTTTCGGTGCGTCACCGCTGAAGCTGGAAGACTTGTTGAATTACAAGGCTTTCACTCCGGAAATGGCAATGCTTCTGGAAGCCTGCATCAAAGCCCGGCTCAACATTCTAATCTCGGGTGGCACCGGTTGCGGTAAGACCACGCTGCTGAATACGCTCTCGTCATTCATTCCCGGCGATGAGCGTATTATCACGATCGAAGACGCCGCGGAATTGCAACTGCAACAGGAACACGTGGTGCGCTTGGAAACCCGGCCACCGAACATTGAAGGTAAGGGCGCCATCCTCACCCGCGATCTGGTCCGCAACGCCCTGCGTATGCGGCCCGAACGAATCATCATCGGCGAGTGTCGCGGCTCCGAAGCGCTTGACATGCTCCAAGCCATGAACACCGGCCACGCCGGCTCCATGACCACGCTCCACGCCAACGCCCCGCGCGAAGGCTTGAGCCGCCTCGAAACCATGATCATGATGGGCGGCTTCGAATTGCCCATCAAAGCCATGCGACAACAAATCGCAAGCGCCGTAGACATCATCGTGCAGGCCAACCGTCTGCAGGGCGGGCCACG
>JANNLP010000313.1:0-3487 GCA_031396905.1 Gemmataceae bacterium | reverse complement strand
CTCGACATCGTCGCCGCGGTGTTGCGAGCGATGCGCGAAGGTCACGAGGCAGCGCTGCGGGATCTTGGGGTCCATGGCGCATTTCGACGGATTGTCCTGGCCGGGGGCGGGGGTGATTTGGCTCGGGAACTTCATTCTGAGTTGGATGCGGCGGCGATTGAAGTGGTACACGACGGCGCTGTGCGCGGGGCGGCGAAACTCTTTGCGTTGGGCCAGATGTAACGTTCGCAGCGATTCTCCCCGGAACGACCGGCGCGACCGTAAGCCGCGGAAGCGGGGCAAACTATAAGGCCGCCCAGTCGCTTGCATCGCCTCCATAACCGTTTACAATCGAGACTAGCGGATTCTGTTTCCCAGACACGGTCAAACTACGGGCGCGGCACATGGCGCAGTATTACACCCTCGACGAAGCCTCCAAGTTGCTCGGCATGAAGTCGGAGGAGTTTCGTAAGCGACTTGCCACTGAATGGAAGACGCTCCGGCGCTTTCCGGACGGAGCCACTTTGCGGTTTCAATCGCGGGATATCGATGAATTGGTCCGCCGCATGGGCCGTTCGAGCGAACCAGACTTGCAGGTGGGCGATGCGCCTCTGAAGTTGGCCGAGGAAGCCGGGCCGGCCGTCAAACGCAAGACGGAAGAGCCGATCTTTGTACCGCCACCCTCAAGCGATGACTTCGTACCGCTCGCAGTGGATGACCCGACAGGCACAACCGGGAAGACCGGCAAATCTGGTTCCGATAGCGACGTGAAGCTGGAGATGACTGCGGGCGGCAACGTAAGGCCGATCACGCAGAAAGACGACGTCACGGAACTCATCGATCAGCCCGGCGACAAAAAGAAAGACAGCAAGGCCTTCGAGATTAAAGCTGATTCACCTAAGAAATCGACTTCGCGCACTCAACCCGGCAGCGAGTTTGATTTGACGGTCAACAGCGACAGCGATGAATTCGACCTTGAACTCACTGACGATAGCGATGAAGTACCAGTCGGCAAGCGCAACAAAAAGAAGCGGCCCGGCGACAGCGGCATCAATTTGCAGGATCCCGCCGACTCGGGCATCTCGCTGGAAAAGGATGGCAGCGATTTCGAGTTGCAACTTGAACCCGACTTGGCTGGGCCGAAAACCAATCCCGTTCGTCGTGATGGACCCAAGACCGATCCGTTGCGTCGCGACGGGCCGAAGACCGATCCGCTGAAGAAAGGCAAGGCGAAGAAGGAAGACGATTCCGACAGCGAATTTGAGTTGACCCTGGACGAGCCGAGCAGTGTCGCCGCCACGGCGTTTGATTCCGGTGAGCAGAAGGACATCTTTGAGACCGACTTCGAGCTACCGGCGATTGATGATTCAAGTTCGGAAGACAAACCATCGGATTCCAGCCTGGAGGATTCCGACTTCGATTTGGCGGCCGACGATGGCGCTGGCGATGAAAGCGCGAGCGAAGTCGTGGCCATCGAAGAGGACGAAACAGCCGAGGATGAGTTGTCGCCAATCGAAGACGACGACGATATGGACGCCCGCCCGGTCGCGGCAACGTCGGCCGGGATGGTCGCCGCCCCGGTGGCATGGGGGCCGCTGCCCATCATTGCGTTGGTACCCTGCACGGCCGTGATGTTCATGGTGGCCATGATGGGCTACGAACTGCTCAGCAGCATGTGGAGCCACCAGACGCGCACACCGGTGTCCGGCTTCTTTGTGAAAACGGTGGCTGGCATGTTCGGTGAAGTGAAAGACTGAGCCGAGCATCAAGTCGACTTGCGGCAGAATAAGCGCTCGGCGTTGCCGCGTAATACCTGCCGCCCCAAATCAACTGCCTGGACTTCGTTGAGCCGTCCGGGCTTCACGAAATCATCCGCGAGCACTTTGGCGAGTATTCTGCGATACATGTTGAACTTCGGCAGCACGAATTCGAGCTTGTAAGCATCGCTGTAGTAACCGAGCAGTTTAGTTTTGGGCACGGCTTGAAGCCGGGCGCGGAGATCTTGTTCGATAAATGCTGGTATGTTGGAGTACCACCAATGGCCATGCGGGAACACGTTCGGGAATATCCACGCGTAGCTTGCCAGTTCCTGATTCTGGGCGCTTGATAGCACCGATACCGCGAATGTGACCTTTGGGAACGCGTTAAACAACTCGGCATATTGAATCAACGACGTGCGTTGGTCGAACAAGTCCTGGCCCTGATGCACGCCGCCGGGATAAACGCGGCGATTAACACCGATCATCAGGTCGAACGGCAACTGATAGTCGTTGCACAACTCGGCCAGCATCCAAAATACGCCATACGACAGGTCATCCGCGAGCTGAGATGGAGAATCGAAGTAGCAAACATGCGGCGCGAAAGCCGGCGGCAAGGAGATTGCACAGGCGCGTGCGCCGGCTCGGACGAAGCGGTCGAACAGTTGACTGATCGCTTGACGCAAGGTGGACCAGCTGCCGACTTCGATTCCCGTGCAGCGATGGAGCCGTTCACGAGTCGCCGGCTCGTGAAGGTGAAACACGAGGTCATCGGTACGCAAACATGGCACATAGAAATCGCGGTCAAAGCCCGTTAGTGGATCATCGAAGGCATTGGTCAGGAACACCTTTTCAAGTTTTGTTTTGGCGATGACTTGCGCTGGCCAATCGAGTTGAGCCATCACGCGAAGCGATGAATCGAATAGAGCGTTGCAATCGCCGGCGGCCAGTTGATCGCCATCGAAGCCAAGGTAGGTCCTGGCGATTTCGAGAAGCCAGGCATATTGGGCGGTATTGTCGAAGCGGTCAACATGGGACAGGATGGCCCTGCATCGTTCACGCGGATCGACGTCGGCACGCAATGATTCGTGGCTCATTCCGGCCGAGTGAGCGAGTTCTGTGTAATAGTGGTAGCCCAACAGATCATCAAGCGATCGTGCCGCGGGTGCCAACGGATCAATGTGGGTATGGGAGTCGAATATGGGCAATTCACATAAGGCTGCGAACAAGTCATCAGCTAGCGCGTCGGCAATCATGGGGACCTCAGCGGCACGCGGTGGGGAACGTCTTACAACCGTCGGCAAGTTTTACAAAGCGAGAGTTGCAATTTGCGACTGCGTGACACCTCAAGGCGATCATGTGTCGTTTCATCGCAAGTGGTTGCAGGAGAGTAGTTTAACCGCGCGAAACGATAAACGAGTGCAGTGCTTATTCCCATTGGCACGGGCCGTGCATTACCTGATTCGTCTTCGAGTTGTTCTCCCCCGAACGCTTGATGATCTGCTTCCCCCAAGCAGTATTTGTTTTCCCCTTCAAACTCCCCCCTCTATTTCCCTTCCACTCACTTCCCTCCGACCCCCCGGAGGGAAGTGTCTTTTTGTACCGAGGTTTCGATTATTCGAGATTAAGCCAGAGCCAACCGGCAACGAGGAAACCGGTGCCGAAAGCCAGCAGGGCACCGCATGCGACAATTACGATCGCGATTTCCGGTTTGGGATTTAGAAGAAGTTGGTTGTAAGCATCCAAGGCCC
>JANNLP010000274.1:0-3691 GCA_031396905.1 Gemmataceae bacterium | reverse complement strand
CTTGATGTCGGTGATGCGGCGCACATCATCGGATGATTCTTTGATCGCAACGAACTTCGGCTCGTCGGCCAACTCCGCAAACATGTCAGGCTTGATATCCACGCCATACGAGACGGGGTTGTTGTAACACATGATCGGCAGAGCGCTGGCCCGGGCGACGGCACGGAAGTGTGTCATTGTTTCCCGCGCATCCGACTTGTACACTATCGCCGGCAATACCATTAACCCGTTGACGCCAATCTGTTCGGCGTCGGCCGCAAAACGGCAAGCCAGCGCCGTAGTACATTCGGCGACGCCACTCAACACGGGCACCGTGCCGGCGACACTCTCCACCACCGCGCGGAGGACCGCCAGCTTCTCGTCGTATTCGAGCGAGCAGTTCTCACCGACGGTGCCCAGCATGATCATTCCAGTGCTGCCAGCCTGGATCATGGCCTCCACATGCCGACACGTCGCCGGCAGATCAAGCGAAAAATCCGCGTGAAACTCCGTCGTCGCCGCCGGAAACACACCTGCCCAGTTCACTTTCATGAGTTGGCCTTTCGCGAATCGCCAAAGCGGACGCAACACCTTCGTTCTATCAGGCGGTTGAAAAAAACACGTGGACAGCCATGAAAAGGCATCGCTTTTGGTCAGCATTGAAGATGTGCGGTCACACGGCATCGCCGTCATTAATTGAAGCCGGAATTCCGGCATCTGCCAGCGCCGCGCGATGACCAGTGCATGGGCGTTAGTTGGTAATCGGTGCCACGTCGTGCCTCGCCCTCAATACCACGAACGAGGAATTTGTTGAAATGCATTTCATTCGGTTCGTCTTGCGACTTTTCAAATTTGGGTTGTCCAATGCGTTGGCATTGCATCGCCAACCGGTTTCGAGCCAGAAACGTATTGTCCGAGCTTCCTCAGTTCGGCCTGCGTCCTGGAGTAGTCGCACAAGGCCCAACGCCATGTTCGTGGTCCTGAGGCGGTGGTGCAATTGGCGGGTCAACTGATTGTGAATTGCGAGCATGGATCGGAATCCTTTCAGGATATGAGCCACGTATCGAATACGTTGCCCACATCCGAGTGCGGATGTCTCGTCCATGAGGAAATGAATGGCAGCGGCGTCAGTAGGGATGCACCCTGCGACGAATCCTTTCGTAGCTGGCAAGTATGCCCTGAAACGCAAAATCCGACAATGCCATCTTTTTTTTGGCGGCACGGCCAAACGACCTGTCCCCCCTGCTCTGCCGTTTGCGGCTGAAAAACTCAGCAACATGGGTACTGAAAAAACACGTCGAAAGCGTTGCCAAATTGCATGCCTGGCATGAAAACGGCATCAAATCATCGAACCGAACCTCACCCGGAACTGAATGAAGTCGCCGGCGGCTACCGCGCCGTCGAAGTCGAAGGCGAAGTTGCTGCCGCCGAAGGACAGGCGGAATTGAATGAAGTCGGCCGCGTCCACATCGGCATCACCATCGACATCGCCGAACAGCCGAAAGATGCGATTCGGATCGCCCGGCGTCGTCGGCGACACGTAATCATCCCCGCCAATGCCATCGCCGTTGCCGTCGAGGGGTTGGCCGGCACTGTCGAGCATCGGCGGTGCAAAGACGGTGAGTTGATAGACGCCGTCTGCCAAGGAACCGTTCTCAACCGCGCCGCCAGTGAACTTCAGATAAAACGTTGTGGAAGCGGCCTGAAACAATGTCGGGCCATCCAGCGCCCAGGTGACGGCCGCGTTGTCGGGCACCCGCTTCATCTGCCAACTTGTTGGAAAAGTCGAGGGAAGGGCGTCGCCGTTGATGGTGATTGCCACGCGAGTCGTGCGCGATCGCTGCGCAGCACCATTGTTGATTTGAATGCTCAATGTCGGCAACGCTTGCACTTCATACGCCCCGATATCCGCAGCTGAACCGAAAACTCGAACATACCCTGGCCCGCGGCCGTCTTGTATCGCGGCCCCGGGGTTGCTGCCGGCATTTTTGCACGGGCTGGTGAAATGAAGCGAGGCCGTACTCGTATAGTCGCCGCCTGAATCCGTCGTCGTGGACATTTTGAGGTCGAGGCCGAACGCCAGGTTGTTGCCCTGGTCGGTCAGGGTCAACCCGGAGGCGCTGCCGATGGCGCAATACTTGGCCGAGGCCGAGCCGACGATATCGGGTCCAGCGCCGCCGGCATTGGTACTGACGATGGTGCTTTCGAGGATGACGCCGGTGCCGTGGATGCCGCCGCCGCTGCCCCCTCCGTGGGCCAGATTGTCGCCTACCGTGCAATTCCACAGAGTTCCGCCGGAGGTGAGATAAAGCGCGCCGCCGTCGTGAGCGCCGTTTTCAAAAAACGTAGTATTCTGCGCGAAGAAGGTGCCATTGGCGTAAACCGCCCCACCCTTGCCAAAAGCCGAGTTGTTCGATCCATTGCCACGGAATGTGCAGGTATCAATTGTCAACGATCCGCTATTGAGCCAAACCCCACCACCGCCGGAGTTGGAGTTGTTGGTCCGGTTGCTGTCGAAACGGCAGAGTTGCAAGTTGACCGTGCCGGTGGCCCAAATGCTGGCACCTTGGGTAGCGAAACTGCCTGCAAAAACAGAACGAGAAATCGATAATGTTGAACCGGTGTGATAGATTGCGCCGCCACGCGTGCCCGAATTACTTTGGAAACCGCAATCCACAAGAGTTAAGTTGGCTGTTGATAGGATTGCTCCGCCGAATCCTGGTGAGACCGCTCCGACTGCATTGGCCGATGTCATAAACACGCCGTTGATTCCAACATCCGCATTTGCAACAAAAATTCGACTTGAGTTATCGGAACTGACTGACACCTGAAATTTTGACACGGCGTTAATAACCAATGGACCGGTAATCGTAATTTCCCCAGTCGAAAGTGACAGAGTTCCGGTCAACGCTGCTGCTAGTTGGACTGTATCGTTACCGGGACTTGCATTCGCATCGAGAATGCCCTGCCTCAACGAACCAACTCCAGAATCTGCGAGGTTGCTGACTGTGAATGTCGCCGGCAACCATCGGAGTTCCAACTCCCGAATGCCAAGTTGGGGCCTAAGACGAATTGTCACGACACACCCCCCGCTAGAAAATAGTGATGCACGGCCTTCCAGCGGCGGGTGGCATCGCCGCCAACGTGATGTTTTTGGGGTGCCATGCTTCCCGGCTTTTGCGGGAGCATGGGAGCGACTGTGAATGATAAGCGTCCACATCGTATCCCATGAGACATCGAAGATCATTCTTGAGCGATTCCATTTGTGTCGATGACGGCACCATGGCGGCCGCGACGATTGGCAAACACCGGCAGTGTCGGTATCGACTGCCGGTCAATGGCCAGCGGCCCTCTCCTTATCTTGGCATGATCGGCGGCACTGGACCAATACCAGTCTTCCGGCCGGCCACCAAGTCCCGCCGTACGGGATTGAGGTGAGTGTATTCGATCTCCTGATGAATTGCCTTGGCGTCGAACAGATTACGATCATAACCGCCGCCGCGTTGCCAGAAGCGGTAATGAACCTTGCCGTTGGGTTGACGGTCGGAAAGCTGATCCAGGAAACTCGGTGCTTCTTTCGTCAGATATGCGATGGCTCGGCGAAAGACAGTTGTAGGGTAGGTCGAGGCTTGGCGAGACCCACCGTTTGAGGATTAGCACTCGCGGTGGGTCTCGAATACTCGACCCACCCTACAACTACAACTACAACTAC
>JANNLP010000233.1:0-1920 GCA_031396905.1 Gemmataceae bacterium | reverse complement strand
ATCTTTTCCGCTTCGATCATCTGCGTCGCGATGTCGGCTTCCAAGATGGCTAGCATTTCTTCACGAGGCAAGTCGGCCACGGAAGCCGCATCGCGCGGCGGACCAATAGCCACACCGATAGTTCGATTCGTCGCCGGCAGGAACAGCGGCGACGGAATGGGCAACAACCGCGTGCGCGGCCATGCGTCAAACGCGCCGCTGATGCCGACTGGGACAATCGGGCAGCGCGCCCGTTTGATCAACAACGAAATGCCCGGCATCATTTTCAACATGGGGCCGACTTCACTGCGTGCACCTTCGGGAAACACCAGCACGGGATGGCCGGCATCGAGTTTGGCCAGGATGGCTTTGAGGCCATCTTTCGCAAAACCAATTTGATCCACCGGCAGTGCATTCAGTGTCCGAATCAACGGCCCGAACCCGGGATTGTCAAACAGGGTCTTGCGCGCCAGAAACACGACGTGCCGAGGGTAGGCAACACCGACCGCGGGCGGGTCCACAAAGCTCTGATGATTCGAGACGATCAACACTGGACCAGACTTGGGATAATTGTGCCGCCCGGCGACACGCAGGCTCCAGCCCAGCGTTAAGGCCATCGCCGTCGTCCACCGCCCGATTTCGTAATTCAGCCAACAGGCGGCGTCCAGCATCGGCGGACAATTCCTTCCATTTCGGCAATGACATCGTCAAGGGTGCGACCCGTGCTATCGATCTTCACGGCGTCATCCGCTTGCCGCAGCGGTCCGTCGTGCCGTTCGGCATCTTGTTGATCACGGAGGTCCTGGGCTTCGAGCACTTCTTCCAGCGTCACTTGCTCGTCTTTGGCGTTCAGATCTTTCATGCGACGTCGGGCACGCTCGACACGGTCAGCCGTGAGAAAAAACTTCGCCGCAGCATCGGGAAACACGACCGTGCCTTGATCGCGCCCTTCGGTGACGAGATCATGCTCGCGGCCTATGCGTTGCTGCATCGGCACGAGAAACACGCGCACATCGTGTTGCTTGGCGAGAAAACTGGAGAGCTTGGTAATATCACGCGTTCGGATGATGTCGGTCAGGTCGCGGCCATCCAGCCGAGTCACACCCGCATCGAATTCGAAATTGAGTTTCGGCAGCAAGGCGGCTACGTTTTCTTCGTTGGTTGGATCAATCTCAGCCTGACGAACGGCATAGGCGACAGCGCGATACATCGACCCGGTGTCGAGAAAGTGCAGGCCAAGATGCGCGGCCAACGCCCGGGCAACGCTCGATTTGCCCGCACCGGCCGGGCCGTCGATAGTGACGATCATCCCGGTACCGTTACCTCAGAGTGACAACGTGCATGGCCCCGGCGTCCAGTCGTCGCTCACGCGCTACCGCGTCGGTTTCAACAACACGCACGCGCAAGGCACCGGCCGGCACGCTAATTGTGCGATTCTGATTGGGCGCGACCCAGTAAGTTTCGCCATTAACGATGGACTGCATTGGCATATCCAGCCGGGCGTTGACCAGCATCACAGACGCCATCGCCGTGTTTGGTTCCGTGCGCTTTTCGGACGTGCTGACACGGGCCTTCTTCAATTCGTCAACATCCGTACGCAGGGTGCTGAGTTTCTTATTGACGTCGTTGATTTGGTTTTGCACAGTTTCGCCGAGAAGCTCGACGATCTTCCGATGCTGCTCGTCGTAGGATTTCAGCGCTTTTTCCAGGCCATCTAGCCGAAACAGCACGGCCTTTACGTCCGCTTCCAACTTAGTCACGTCGGCGGCTGGTTTCGCGGCATCGGTGCCGGTGGCGGGCTTGGCGCCGTCTTGAGGTGCGGCGCATAGGCCAAGCGCTAGCAAAGCTGCAAATTGGAACATTGGTGCGAATCCTCGTTGGTCGGTCGAGAAAGAGATCCCTGAGACCAGATTAGGTGATTCGCATCGACTGGGCAAGCGG
>JANNLP010000225.1:0-5616 GCA_031396905.1 Gemmataceae bacterium | reverse complement strand
TTCTTTTCCTTCTCCTCTTTCTCTTTCTTCTCTTTCTCTTCCTTGGCTCGCAGTTCGTCGTCCTTCTTCTTCTCGGCGATCACTTTGCTAATATCGGTGACGACCTGATCGACGGCCTTCTGGTTCAACTCACCCTTTTTGAACGGGTAATTGTATTTGACCTTTTTCTTGTGGTACAGCACCACGGTCACGTCCGCATCCTTGTCCACTTTCATCTTGTCCGGTCCGGCCGGGTTATCGATGGTCAGGATGGTTTTCTTAATCCCTTCCTTCTCGGCCCATGTTTTCAGTTCTTCTTCGAGCTTTTCATCATCGTTGCAGAAGACAACGAAGCTACCCATTTTGGCGCTGGCGTGTCTCACTGTTTCAGCATCAAGTTTCTTGACCAAACTGGTCAAGCCGGCGTTGGTTTCATGTGCGAAAACCATGGCCACCGGATTGGAACCGTTTTGTCAGACAAGGCAGGCTTTTTTTCCGGCCGACTTCCCCGTCACGTTCAGCGGATGAAAAGCCTGAGTCGCCGACGTGCCGCCGCGCTCAGGCGCGACGTGGGAACTGGAAGCGCGGTGGTCCAGCGAAACCAGCATCGGCTCCGGCCACCGTCGGGCTACTGTCCGCGTCGGCGAGGTTACGGTAATTGTTTTTGCAATGCCACAACAAAGTGAGGAATTCCGCGTAACCCATTCCTATGCCTCAGTTTGGGCCGACGTGCCATTACATTGGCCGGGGTGACGACGAAATTCTCGGCTTTGCCACCGGGACACAAATCATAGAAAATCGTGAAAAAAACCCGCAGCGTCGGGGTAATATATTATGAGAACGAGCATCAACAGGCATTGACGATGGCAGCAACGAGAGCAGCGAGCGTACCGCAACATTTAGATTGTTTGCGGAGTGGCCGAGACGGATTTCGCCTCACAGATGGCGAACTGTTGGAGCGTTTTATCAGCGCCCGCGATGAGGCCGCGTTTGAGGACTTGTTGCAGCGACACGGGCCGATGGTACTTGGTGTGTGTCGGCGGACGTTGCGCAACGAGGCCGATGCGGACGACGCGTTTCAGGCCACTTTTCTCGTACTGGTTCGCAAGGCCGCATCGATTCGACCGCGGAGCATGGTGGGCAACTGGCTCTACGGTGTAGCGCACAATACGGCGTTGAAAGCAAGAGCCATGAGCACCAAGCGATCGACCAAGGAGCATGAGGCCGCGGGGAGAACAATGCCACTTGTGGCTGGACCGACTTGGGAGCATTTGCAACCGGTCTTGGATCAGGAATTGAAAGCCCTTCCGGACAAATACCGTTCGGCGATCATCCTTTGCGATTTGGAGGGCAAGTCGCTCAAGGAAGCGGCACGGCAATTGGGCTGCCCATTGGCGACGGTCGCCACCCGGGTGACCCGCGGCCGCGTGATGCTGGCACAGCGATTGAATCGCCGTAAGGTTGCGTTTTCTGCCGGAGCGCTGGCGCTAATGCTGTCACAAAACGCCGCGTCTGCTGCCGTGCCCGCAGATTTGGTGGCGTCGACAACCAAAGCCGCCGCCGTAGCCATAGGTGAGTCAAGCACGGCGGGCAGTGCGATCTCCGCGCAGGTGGCAGCATTGACGGCCGCGATGCTAAGAGCCCTGCTGTTAGCTCGACTCAAACTCACCGTATTGATGCTACTGTTTGTGTCCGCGATCGCGGTTGCAGGGGCATGGGCCGCTCAAGCCAACATGCCCGGCGGGGCCATTACCCCAAGAAAGCCGCGGCCAGACAATGTGCGGCTTCAGCATACGTGGACTTTGGTATCCGTTCAGCATGCGGGGCAGGAAGTCCCGAAGGCTGCATTCAAGTGTTTCGAGGAATGGACGTTTGGTGCTGTCAAAATCGACGTTGTACCATCGGCAATATGGTCTGGCGTCTACAAGATTGATGCGGCGAAAGTGCGTAAAGAAATTGACTTCTGCGCGACCAACGTTGTACGGAATAGCGATCTGCCACCGTTGCACGGTGCCGGAATCTACAAATTGGAAGGGAGCACGTTGACAATTTGTCTGGCGGCACCAACAACGGAGTCCGGGATTCGGCCGAACGAATTTGTATCGAAGCCCGGCGAGCAAATGACTACACTGTTCGTCCTCGAACGTAAGCGCACGGAATCGGATCGGTGCGGGTCGAGTGGCAAGGTCAGTCGCCACGTTGGCGCGCATGGGGAGGGTATTCGCCGCGAAGGACGGTAGACATCGGACGTCGCTTTTTGTCGTTCTCGTAGCGACTCGCAGGGGACGACAAGCGGATTGATCTGCGACGTGGATGACTACACCATTCGACCGCCGATGTCTGAGTTGCCGTCCTTCGCTTTGTTCATCGCGTATCGTCCATTCAAGCTGATTTAGAAGGAGCGACATCGTGGCACTGCATCTTTGGTCCAGGCGATCCGCCAAATTGAATCATGGAAAAACCGTAGCCGCGTCCCAGCTCAAATGGTGCCGACTTCGGCTCGAACGGTTGGAAGACCGCACGGTCTTCGATACCACCCCAGCCGCCATCTCCGATCCGAATCTGGAAGTCACAACTGTTCTAAGCACCGGCATTTCGCAGCCGATCGGAATCGTTTTCCTGGCGACGAGTGATTTCTTTGTCCTAGAAAAGGCGTCCGGACAAGTGAAACGGGTCGTTAGTGGCGTCGTTCAGCCGACGCCCGTTCTGGACTTGGCGGTCAATTCCGCGTCGGAACGCGGGCTGCTGAGCATGGCGCTGCATCCCAATTTCCCGACGACGCCGTTTGCTTATATTCGTTGGACCGAAAGCAGTACCGGGGCCGACAGCACTGTGACCGCCAATGTGACATTCTTGGGCAGCCGTGTGGACCGTTTCATTTGGAACGGTTCGACGCTGACACTGGACCAGAACATCATCATGATGCGGGCGCGGCAAACGGACAATGTGCCGGTCCCTGGCCATCCCGGCACGACCAATGCCAATGAAAACGGCAATCACAACGGCGGCGTGATCCGGTTCGGCCCGGACGGCAAGCTTTACATCTACATGGGCGATCTGGGCCGTCGCAGCCAATTCCAGAATCTGCCGAATGGACCATTCATCACCGCGCCACAGCAAGACGATACGTTTGGCGGTCCAACGCCCGACAACGCGCACTTCACCAGCGTGATGGTGCGCCTGAACGACGACGGCACGACCCCAACCGATAATCCATTCTTCGCTGTCGGCGCGGCGATGGGTGGCGAAGCCGGCACCAATGTGCAAAAAACATTTGCCTATGGCTTCCGCAACGGCTTCGGTATGGCCTTCGATCCGATCTCGGGTGCGCTGTGGGAGACTGAAAACGCCGACGACGCTTATTCGGAACTGAATCGTGTCGTGCCTGGCATGAACGGCGGCTGGGTTCAGTTCGCTGGACCGTTGAGTCGAGTGAATGACTTTAAGTTCATCGAGACCACGCAGTTCACTCAGGCCATGCAGCAGGTCCGATATCCTCCCACCCGTGTCGCTTATACCGCCGCTCAGGCGATGTCGCAGATGTTCATGCTGCCCGGTGCGACGTATGTCGATCCCGATTTGAGTTGGCGGTATGAAATCGGCCCGGCCGGAGCGACTTTTGTTTCGGGCAATACGCTTGGCGCGGAGTATGCCGGCACGTTTTGGATGGGTTCGGCGCGGAGCCACGCCTTGGTCGGCGGCAACGGCGGCAGTCTGTATCGCATGAAGCTGACGCCCGACCGGCTGCACATTGACGTCAGCGATGACATTCGTTTGGCCGACCGCGTCGCGGACAATCTGTTTTCGCCGACCAAGTTCGAGGGTACGGAAAGCGAGACTCTGAAGATCGGCTCGGGCTTCGGCATCACGCCGGACATCGTGCAAGGCCCCGATGGCAATCTCTATGTCGTCTCGAATACGGACAACACGATCTACAAGATCAGCCGAGTGGCGCCTTTTGTTCCGCCCGGCGGTGGTCCACCTGCACCGACCACCACGGTAGCGTCCTATCAGTTTGCATCGGCGGCACTGACATCCATTTCCATTGCCGGCAGTGCCGGCGAGGTGGAACTCGACGACGATTTGTTGCCGATGATGGGTGTGTCCGTGTTGCCATGATCGGAAGCCATGAACCAGCCAGCGATCCGTCGCAGTTTGACAATAAGGAGTTTCACCGTGAGCAGCAACCATTGGGCATCGCCAGGACGGATCGCGCTGGGCCTATTGGCCGTGTTGGCTGTCGCCGTGCCGTCGGCGTCGGCCCAGATCATTTCGGTGAACGGCGGTTTCGAGGCCGGCCTCACCGGTTGGACAACCGCGAACCAACTCGGCAGCCTTGGTTCGTTTGTCGTCCAGTCCGGCACAATGAGTCCGGTCAATGGCACGACCGTTCCGGCCCCGCCCGGCGGCTTGCAGACCGCCATGACCGATGCCATGGGGCCGGGTTCGCATGTCCTGTACCAGGACATTGTCATTCCTTCGACACCGGTTCCCGGCGGCTCGCTTCAGTTCGACCTGTTCATTGGCAACCGAGCGAATGCCTTTTTCAAGCCGGCGACGCTGGACTTCAGTACGCCGGCCTTGAATCAGCAAGCCCGGGTGGACATCATCACGGTCACGGCCGACTTGTTCAGTCTGCTCCCCGGCGACGTGCTGTTCTCGGCCTATCAGACGAACCTCGGCGACCTGCTGGTTTCCGGTTACAATCCGATCGCCGTTGATCTAACGTCGCTTTTCAATGCCCATGTCGGCGAGACGCTTCGGCTCCGTTTCGCCGAAGTGGACAATGTCAATTTCTTTCAGATGGGTGTGGACAACGTTGTTGTCACCGTTCCGGAACCGACGTCGATGATTCTGTGCGGCATTGGAGCGATTCCGGGTTTGATTCTTTGCATTCGACGGCGCCACCGCCGAACAATCACCACTTTGGTTCCCTGAGGTACATTGATGACAAATTCTGATCGGCACAGTCACAATCATTCTGTTTGTTCCACAGCCTGGCTCGTGTTCACCGGCATGGCGATGATGCTGGCATGGCCCGGCGGCGCATCGGCCCAGATCGTGTTCAACCAGTTGGATGACTTTCAGAACATGACCGTCCACGATTGGTCCGAGGGCGCTAACACTCCCAATCCGCCTACGAATATCTCCAGTGGCGGACCGAATGGCGCGAGCGACGCCTATATGCAAAACATCTCGACCGGCGGGTTTGGCGCCGGCGCCAAGATGATCATGTTCAACACCGTTCAATGGACCGGCAACTACGTGACGGCCGGCGTGAATCGAATCACCGCGCATATGGCCAACTTCGGCTCGACGCCATTGCACATGCGGGTCGCCATTCAAAGCGCCACGGGCACCGTATACGGCTCGACCACCGCGCAGTTACTTCCTGCCGATGGCCAATGGTATGTTGTGACCTTCAATCTGACGGCGTCCAACATGTCGTTGATCCAAGGCGCCGAGACACTCAATCAGACGCTGCAAAACGTGATTCAATTGCGCATCCTTTCCGCGCAACTCGGTCCGTCCTTCACCGGCGACGCCATTGTCGGCACGCTGGGAGTCGACAATATCCGCGCCACCACCGCGCCGCCGACAGTCAGTGCGGTGCAAGTCAACGATGGCTCGGCCCAG
>JANNLP010000368.1:0-13059 GCA_031396905.1 Gemmataceae bacterium | reverse complement strand
ACCCTACGGCTAAGCCGATGATCCGATTGTGTAGGGTGGGTCGAGTCTGCGAGACCCACCGCTGGACTCGCCATTGTTGCGCGTCTGGACCATTCGGTCTCGCTGGCCAGTGCCCAGGCTGCGCCGAGGGTTTCGGCGACGGCGAGGCACACCATGTAACCGACACTTTGGCAACCGGCGATGATGCGCTCGGTGAGTTTCTCTTCACCGCCGAATAGCACACCGATGGTCGTGAGATCGAGAAACAAATGCGCGGGAGCTTCGCCGAACCACGGCACGGTCACCTTCGGCGTGATCGTGTGCCAGCCGACCAGCGGGCTGAAGCGTTCACAGTATTCAGCCAACTTGCCCAGCGCGATTAAATCCGCGGCGGGATCATGGACCGGGATCTCGGCATGCGGGCACAACAGCGTGGCTTCGCTCATCGGCATGTCGATGATCACGCCGGCTTGGCGGGCCGCGGTCGAACATTCGACCACGAGTTCCCCGCGGCGGGCATCACGCCGGCGCACGAGGATGGGCCGCCCGCGCCATTCGGGCCGCTCGACGATGAGTCGCTGGATGGGCCAGCGCGGCAGACGCAGGCATGCGAAGCGTTTCATGACGATCCACCTCCCGCACCAAACCCGTGACGTCGTCCAGGTCCACTTCGATCATCGCGTTGCTCAACTGCCCACGGCAGCGCGTGATCTCGATACGCAGCCGTATTCCCTGAAGTGACGGGCGCGGTTGCACGCACAATTGCAGGTCGGCCCACGTGGGCTGCCCGCGCATCCGGGCCGGGCGGAACAACATGCCGACCGTGCCGCCCTCCTCGGCTGCCAGGCTCAGCCGGCGAAAGTCATGCGGCCGCAGCTGATCGCGGCGAAGCCACACGGCGCTGATGGCCGGGCAGCGCAATGCCTGATGGGCGGCCCAAAGCTCATCCGTTTCATTGGCCGGATGAACGATCACAAGGCGATCCAGGGCCATGCCCCAGGCGGTGAAGGCCGGCGGATAAAACTGCCGGTCGCGATCCAGCACGACGATGTCGCCATGCCCACGGCCAACTTCGCAAGTGAACCGCGCGGCCAGCGACTCCGCGCCGCCAGCCGGCTCGTCGAGCCATTCCACCAGCGAGCCACGCTGGATCCCATGCCGGGGCAACAGCCGATCCAGCGGCGAACCGGTGCTGACCACAGGGCGCACACAGGTCGCGGTGGACAGCGCGGCCAGGCGCTCCTTCAACTCGACAATGAGGTCAGCCCGGCGCGGCAGCACGGCGAAAAACCTCGAAAATCAGGCGACTGTGGGGCAAGTGCCACATAACTATACGTTTGTATATTATCACGTCAAGCACGGTAGCGGGATTTTGAAGCGACAGCGCGCAAAACGGAAACGGACAATCGGAACAACCTGAACCTTCAAAAACACGAGTTGAGAAAAAGCACCGACGACGCCTATTTACCGATCGCAAACAGATTAGATTCCGTCATCACGTACAACACGCCGTTGGCCATGATCGGCGTCGAGCGGATCGGTTGCTCGCCTTCGATCTTCATTGGCTCGACCTTCGTTTTGCCGTGAGTGAATACCCAGACATCGCCCTCTTCGGTGGCGAGGTAGATTTTGCCGCCGACAAAGTACGTGGATCCCCAGATGGCGGACTTCGTATCGAACTTCCAGTGGAGCTTGCCGGTGCGGGCGTCGAGGCAATGCATGAAGCCATCCAACTCGGCGGCGTACACGATGCCTTCGTGAACACTCACCGTGCTCATCGTGCGGCCGAAATAAAAGTCGCGGCCTTCCTCCATCGGGTTTTTGGCCGGGCCGCCGTAGTGCCACACCAGGCCGCTTTTGGCGTTGACGGGAGCGGCGGGATCGAAGTTGTCGTTCACCGGTGATAGATCGACGTTGCCACTGGCGGCCTTACTCGGATCGATGCACCACAAGTGGCCGACGCCGGTGAAATGCTCGGGATCCTGCCCGGTGCCGATGTAAATCAGGCCGTCGTGAACCACCGGCGTGGCGATGAAATCGCTGCGAGTGCCGCGGCCGCCAAGCTCGTACTTCGAATTCTTCGGATTGCAATCAAACTTCCAAATGACTTTGCCGGTGGCCGGTTCGAGGCTGTAGAGCCAACCATCGCCGCCGGGGAAGATGATTTGCGGCACGCCTTTCACATCGGCATAGGTGGCATTCGACCATTGGCCGTGCATGATGTTTTTGCCGGGCAGGTTCGACTGCCACAGCATTTTTCCCGTGTTCTTGTCAACGCACAGAAAGCTCGGCGCTTCCGGCGACGGGATGTTGATGTGCCCTTCGTCAACGCCATTGCCGGTGACGATGAATACACGGTCGCCGACAATCAATGGCGAGCATGCAGCCATGTTGTGCGGAAAGACATTCAGATCCTTCATCATGTCGAAGCGCCAAATCACGTCGGCGTCGGTGGCTTCCTTGTATTGTTCATCGGTCGCGCCCTGGTTGCCGTCGGCAAGACCCTTGGCGTCGAGGCAGACGACATCGCATCGGTTGGAAACATAATACACGCGGTCGCCTTCAACGGCGGGCGTGGAGCAGACACCTTCGCGCGGCCAATCGTGTACCTGGCCCGACGGCAGCTTGTCGCTGACATGCTGCCATATGAACTTGCCCGAGGCCTCGTCGAAGCACATCAAGTTACCCTTGTCCAGCGGCTCACGCTTGCCGTCTTTGCGCAACAGCGTGTCGCGCTGGTTGCGCGGGTTCTCGTTATTGGTGCCGATATAGATGCGGCCGCCGGAAATGACCGGCCCGCCGTAGGCCCGCGATCCGAGCTTGGCGACCCACTTCAAGCCCTTGTTATCTTTCAGGCTAAAGTCAGTGGGTGCATTCTTGTCAACGAGGTTGACCATGTTCCGCGCCGGCGTCTCACCATAAAGGGCGATGCGGTCGGCGGCCATTGCCCCGATACCGACAACAAGACCGGCTGCAATCACAAACGTGCGCATGACTATCTCCTAACGCTCTGGATGAGCGTCGTTACACGTTACTTGTTCGGTGTCACTTTGATATTGTCGAAGAAACTTTCCGCGCCGGGTTTGTCCGGCAAGATTCCGGTGGCGTAGGCGTAAATGGCCGGGCTGCCGTTGCCGTTGGGCCGCGGGTCTTCGATTTCGATAGTCCAGGCCGATGGTTCCGCTTGACCTTGCGGCCAGACTTTTCCGCGGATCCAAGCTTTACCGTCATTCTGTTCCACTGTGAGCTTCATGGAATACCATGCATCGGCCTTCCACGGAAACTCGATTGTTTTGTCGAGACGGGGCAGCGCCTCCCACGATGTGATGCGCAGTTGCTGCTTGTTGCCGGCGAGCTGCATCGTGTAGCGTTCGTTGATGATGCCGTGATCGGGCAGGTTGAGATTCACGTACGTCCCCATCACGTCGGCCTGGATCGTGTAACCGGTTGCGTCGGGCATGGTGATGTACGCGTTGCAGCGGGCCACCGGCGGTGCGGGGTTATCGGCATTTTTCTTCAGCAGCCTCCGGCCATCTTTCTCGACCACGACGTACTTGCCCTGGCAATTGACCCAACCACCGGGGGTCGCAAGAAGCGGCACTTTGGCCAAGTCCAGATTGTATGGCAACTGCGGTGCGACCCGCACGCGCGCTCTTGCTGTCAGGCGGCCAAACTTCGCATCGACATAGCCCTGCTGTCCCGGGACTTCCTTGGACATCGTCAGCTTGCCGTCTTTGATTTCAGCACGCAATGGTGGCGGTTGCAAACCCGCCGGCGTCTTCGGCGGTGTCGGCAACAACCACTCGACGTTTTTCTCTTCGCGGATGAATACGCCATCGACATCGTACAGCCGCACTTTGAAGTCCACCGATTCGCCGGGCTTCAACACGACGTCCGCGGGGAAAATGGCGGCCGCGTCCGGGGCACCAGCACCACCTAAGAAAGCACTGCCGATCATAGTTAATGGTTGACTTGCCCCGGCAGGCTTACGACCCGGCTTGCCGACGCAATAGATCTCATCACGCGTGGCGAAGTAGATGCGGCCATTGGCGATGGCCGGGGTGCCGTTGGTTTCCACCATGCTGCCGTCGGTGCTGAAAAACGGTTGGGAGTGCAACACCTTGCAGCCCGTGTCGGATGGCTTCAGGATGTGAAACTTCGCGTTGACATCGGCGACGTAAATCTTGTCGTCGGCGATCACTGGCGCGCCGCGTGACAGTCGGCCGTATTTGTGTTTCCACAGCTTCTTGCCGGTGGCCGCCTCGTAGCAGTGCATCGTCGCGCCGTCGTCGGGGACATATAGCTTGCCATCATGAACGGCCATCGAGGCCAAGCCGGCTTTGACTCCGATTTCTTCCCATACGAGTTTTGGCTTGTTGTTTTCGATTTCGGCCGCATTGACGCAAATAATGCGACCCTGCTGAGCCACGTCGCGGTTTTCCTCGCCGTGGCCGATGAACACGAGATCGTTTTCAACGACGGGCGATGTATTGATGACATTGCCGCCGAATTGATACGACCAGGCTTTGATGCCAGTGTTGGCTTGCAGCGCGACCACACTGCCATCCGATGCTCCGGTGATGAGTAACTGTTCGCTGCCGATGTGGGCAACCACCGGGTTGGAATAATACGTACCCTTCATTTCCTCAACGGGCGAACTCCACCAGCGCACGACGCCGGTCTTTTTGTCGAAGGCAACGAAGCGATTAGCGCCGCGGCCCTGATCGCCCCAGCTGGCGTTGATGAGGCCGACCACGACGAGATCGCCGACCACCGTCGGCGACACGATGCGGCCGCCATAGCCGGTGACGCGGCCATATTCCTCGGTGAGCGAGTGTTGCCAAAGCACCTTGCCGGTCTTGCCGTCGAGGCAAAAGAAGAATCCCTGCGCGCCGTGCCCATAGACGTTGCCGGTTTGCGGATCACCGGCCAAATTCGCCCAACCGACCCGGCTCGACACAATGTCGCAATGAAACACCGGAAACTTGTATTCCCACGCCACCTTGCCGGTCGCGGCATCAAAGGCCATGACGCGCTCGCCCTCACTGACACCGGTGCCTTCGGAGTTGATGATGTAGACCTTGCCGCGCATAACGATCGGCGTGGAGCGGCAACCATACGGCTGCTTCCACACAAGATTGCTACTTGGGTCGGCTGGATCGAGTCCGAACTTGTCCGGTAAATCGGTGTCGGCGGCATAGCCAGACTGCGCTGGTCCACGCCAGTGCGTCCAATCGCCGGCACGAGCGACGCTGGAAGAGGCCAAGACAAACACTACGACGAACAATCGGCGATGCATGATGATGCCCCTCCCCAATTCCCGATGGCGAGCGGAATGAGGTAAAGAGAATTATCCGCCGCGGCGCGGGTTCGTCAATGCAAACGAAAAACCCCGGCCGTACAAGTCGGCCGGGGTCGCTAAGTCACATCACGATTCGATCAACGCATCAGATCTGTCCGCTGAAGCGGATTCGGTACTGAATGAAGTCGCTGGCCGCGACCGCGCCGTCGAAGTCGAAGTCGAAGGTGGGGCTGGATCCGCCCAACGCCAGCCGGAATTGGATGAAATCGCTGGCATCATTGTCGCCATCGCCATTGAAATCGCCGAAGAAGCGGAAAATCCTTCCGAGGTTCAGCGGCGAGGGTGATGGCGGCTGGTCATACAGGAAGTCATCGGCCGTACTACCCTGAGCCGTGCCACTGTTGTTGCCATCGAAGCCTTCGGCATTGAAGCCGCTGGCCAGTATGTTCAAGTTGTAGCGACCATCGGCGAGCGACGCGAAATTGACTGCGCCGCCGGTAAAGGTGAGTATGACCGAAGTGCCACTGCCGCTGTCATCTACGATGGCCGCCAGGTTGACCGCGGCGTTATCACCTACGCGGTTCAGCGTGAATGCGGCTGCGGCACCCGCAGTGAAACCAATGTGCTGGCCGAAATTCACCGTTATCGAAGTGACGACCGAGCGTTGCCCGCTGCCGTCGTTGATGACGACGGAAACGAACTTGGCCGGAGCCTGAACTTCGTAAGCACCAATGTCGGCAGCGACACCAACGACACGGAGGTTGCCGCGTTGATCGAACGCCAGAGCCGCGGTGTTATTACCGGCATTCAAAGCCGGGCTGCCCGTCAGCAAGGCATGAGTCTGCGTCGGCCCGCCGTTGCTGGCCAATGGCCCCAGCAAGGCATCGAGTGGCGCGGCTTGCGTGCCCGTCAAGTTGCCGGCACCGCTCAAAGTGAAGTTACCGACATCGGCGACACCGACGAGGTTGTTGTCACCGGCAACGGGAACAACAGCGTAAGGGTCAAACAAGTCCATGTCCGCCGAGATCGGATCGACGTTACCGCTGACGATGGAACTCGAAAGCGTTAGGAAACCGCCGGCACCGGAAATGCCGCCACCACCCTTCGTTGAGGAGTTGTTGGTCACCGTGCAATTGGAGAGCGACAACGTGCCAATGTAGAAGTAATTGAAGGCGATGCCACCACCGTAACCGTTGACCGCGCCGGCCGCGGAGTTGCCGGAAATCGTACTGTTGACAAGCGAATGCGTACCGTCTGCGAAGAAGTAGATGCCGCCACCGCCGAGGTTCGTGTCGCTGATGTTGGCATTGTTTCCCGACACGGTGCTGGAGGTCATGGTCAATTTGCCGCCGTACGAGAAGCTGATGCCACCACCATTGGCGAATGCGGTGTTACCGGAAATCGTCGTTCGCGTGATGGAAACGGCCGAGGACGAACTAAGGTTGATGCCGCCACCGAAGGAACCGGCGGTCGTCGCATTATTGTTGCTGATGATGCAATCGGTCAGTGTCAGCGAACCCGCTGAGGACGACACTTGAATACCGCCGCCGTCGCCGGTGGCGGCGCTTTTGCTGACCGTGACCTGACTCAGCGTGAGCGCTTCGTCGCCGACCAAAATGGCGCCGCCGCTGCCGGCTGCACTGCCGTTGGTGAGGGTCATCTTGCTGATGGCGATCGCCGCCGCCGCCGGTGATAGCGAAGTGTCAAAAATGCGGCTGAGTGTCGCGGCATCGAGAACCAGACCGCCTGTCGGCCCGTTGACTGTCACAGCGTTGTTGATTGCCATCACACCACCACTCAGAGTGATGGTTTGCGTACCTGCGAACGCGGTCGCACTGAAGTTGATGATACTCGGGGCGGAATCGCCGTTCGCGGCCTTGATGGCTTCGCGTATGCTCAGTTTACCGACCGTCAAAATGCCGTCGTCGATATCGGAAACCTCATCGACGAGGTAAACGGCGGGAATAGCCACGAGGAACGAGCCAAGGTTGCCGGCAAACGCCGAGTTCGGCGTCGGGAGATCGGTATCGGATACCTGATTCGCCAACAGGTTGACCGAGTACTTGCCATTGTCAGCAATGTCCCAGGCGCCACCAGGCACGGTGAAGGTGTAAACGGCCTTGCCGCCCGTGCCGGACGGCGTGAAGACCACTCCCGTGATTGCCAACGGCACCAATGCTGGATTCAAAATCTCGATGTCGCCGGTGTCGATCGACGAGGCGTTAATACCCACGTCGTCGGTGTAGATGACCTCGACCGTGTTCGGAGTAGCACCGGCCGACACGACCGGCCCTAACAGGGTTAACACGCCCGATGGATTCGGCAAAATACCTTCAAAGGCGCCGATATCCACTGCGGCACCCACCTGTCGCGGGAAGCCGGCACCACGCTGGTCATTGGCCAAGGTGTCGGCATTGTTGCCGGCATTCAGCGCGTTGCTGCCTGTCAGCAGGCCATGCGTTTGCGTTGGGCCGCCGTAATTGCCGAGCGCTGTCAGGTTGGCGCTCAAGTTTTCGACATTGTTGGCACCGGTAATGGTCGCGCCCGAATTATTGCTGAACAGAGTGAAGTCCGCAGCGACGGCACCGTTCACATCGGGTCCGGTCCCGCCGGCGGTATTGTTGGCGACGATCACGCTGTTGAGCGTCACCGAACTGCCGCCGATGCCGCCGCCGTTGCCTGCCGTGACATTAAAGGCGATCGTGCTGTTTTTGATCGTCACGATCGACCCGGCGAAGTTGCCGATGCCGCCGCCCGCATTCTTGGCCGAGTTGCCCGAAATGGTGCTATTGCGGATCACGGTCGTGGTGGCGAACAGGTAAATGCCGCCGCCGCCAGCACTGGATGTCACTGTATTGCCCGAGTTTCCGGAAACGGTGCTATCGTCCATCGTCAGGCTGCCGCCCGAGAAGAAGTAGATACCGCCACCGTCTTCGGCGGAGACGTTGTTGGACACCGTGCTTCGCGACAAGGTCACGGCTGACCCGGACGACAGATGAATACCGCCGCCATTGGAGTAATTTCCGGTTGCGGAATTGCCTGTAACGACAACATCGGTCAGGTTTAGCGAGCCCGTCGAACTGCTGACACTGATGCCGCCGCCATCGATGTCGGAAGTGCTCTTAGACACTGTCACGTTGGTCAGTATCAACGCGGCGTCGTTATTGATAATGCCGCCGCCGTTGGCGGCAACGACCTTGCCGTTAGTTGCCGTCATGTTGCTGATGGACACAACGTCACTGGTCGTTCCCGGGTCGATGTTAAAGATGCGGCTGAGCTTCGCCGCGTCGAGAATCAAGCCCCCGGCCGGACCCGTGATCGACACTCCTTGAGTGATGGCCATTTCGCCCGCCGCCATCGTGATAGTCTTGGTTCCGGTAAATATCGCGGCATCGAAAGCGATAATACTGGCCACGCCATCCGCATTGGCCGCCTTGATGGCTTCACGGAAGCTGAGCTTGCCGACGCTCAAGTCATTGTCATCGAGATCGGAAACCTCATCGACGAGATAGGTGACTGGAATCGCCACCTTGAACGATCCAATATTGCCCGGGGCAATAGGAGTTCCCGAACCCGTCGTGACCTGGCCCGCGTTGA
The DNA here is from genome assembly GCA_031396905.1 of Gemmataceae bacterium. Classification (GTDB taxonomy): domain Bacteria; phylum Planctomycetota; class Planctomycetia; order Gemmatales; family Gemmataceae; genus JAIBBI01. Next base: position 4,181 of record JANNLP010000368.1, on the reverse strand, counting down.
TCGTAATCGTATAGGTTCCGTTGTCGGCTTTGTCCCACTGCCCGTTAATGCCAGCGTTGTTTGGCGGCACGGTGTAAGTTGCAATGATCGTGCCCAAATCGCTGTACGGGCCACCGGTGAGCGTCGCGGGCTGGGAATAGCCTCCTGGTCCTGTGACAACAATATCGAGGTTGTCGAGAGTCGATGCCTTAATCGTGCCGGTGCCGACCGTGTAGGTGACGGTGATAGTTTCCGGAGTAGCGTTGACAACGGTAATCGTTGGCCCCGTGCCGTTTGCCCCCGGGACGTTTGGATCGGATTCCAAGGCACCCATGTCGGCCGCTGCACCGGCGACGCGCGCGAAGCCCGTGCCACGCTGGTCGAATGAAAGAGCCGGCGCGGGATTGCTTCCGGTGTCAATGACCGGGCTGCCGGCCAGAATGGCAATCGTCGGCGTCGGGCCGCCGTTACCCGTCAATCCCGCTGGATTGAACATTGGGTCGCCATAGATTGTGCCGCCAAGGTCGTTGACACCGCCCATCCCGATGCCGGTGGCAGACCCGATGATGCTATTGGTCGAAGTGACCTTGTAGGCATAAAAATCGGGGCTGGCGGCCGGGCCATTATTGCCGGAGACAATCGAGCTTTCCATGCTGAAAACGCCGGCTGAATACGAGGCGTTCGTAAAGCGGAATGCGCCACCCGTGGAAGCCTTGTTGCCAGTCACGGTTGAGTTGGTGACGACGACGGTACCTGCCGATGTTGAATACCCGCCGATCGCGCCACCAACACCCGACGATGTATTATTGGCGATGGTGCTGTTGCGAATGTTGATGTTTGAACCGCTTCGGAAATAAGCGGCACCACCCGCACCCGAAGCCGAGTTGCCGGAGATCGTGCTGTTCGTGATCGTCAAGTCGCCGACGGCTGTGAAGTTGATGCCACCCCCGCTTGTGGTAGTGGTGTTGCTGTGAACAAAACTGCTATCGAGAGTGAGGATCTCACCATCGTTGTTGATACCGCCCTTACCGTTGGCGATGGATACACCCGAGATGCTGACGTTGATCTTCGACGCAGTGCCGTCGCTGACGTTGAACACGCGGACCAGACCGCCGCCATCGATGGTGACATGATCAGCGCCCGGCCCGACGATGGAGACCGGGGCGGAGATCTTAAGTTCCGAGGTTAGCGAAATCACCTGAACGCCCGCGAACACCGCCGCATCAAACGTGATTGACGCCAACCCGCCGCCAGCGTTGAACTGATTGATGGCATAGCGGAGATCGCCCTTGTCGCCGCTGCCGGCACCGGTGTCGGTCGTGGCATTGACGATATAGTTCGTCGGAATGTTGACCTTGAAGTTGCCAATGACTCCGGCAGCCGCACTCTTGGTGTTAGTGCTGTCGAAGATCTCATTCGCTTGCAAATTCAGGGCGTAGGAGCCGTTGTCGAGGGGATCCCAATCGGTGGCGCTGCTACCGCCGGCGTTCGCAGGCACGGAATAGGTTGCCACAATTGACGCGGCGTTGCTGAATGGCCCGTTGGTCAGAGTTGCCGTCTGCGAGTACCCATTCGGGCCGGTAACAATAATGTCGCCCGTGCCGACTTTTGATCCATCAAGCACACCGACGCCGATGCCGTAGGTGACGGTAATGGTCTCAGGGCTTGCGGACTGTACGGTAATGGACGGCCCCGTACCGGTACCGAAGGGCGTCGACGTCGGAGTCGTCTCGACGGAACCGATATCGGCCGCAAGACCTTGGACACGGGTTGCACCGCGCTGATCGGTTCCCAGTCCAAAAGCATCGTTGCCTGCATCGACGGCTGGCCCAGGCCCAGGCAAGTGATTGAGGGTCTTACCGCCATTGAGGGCCAGCGCACTGAGATTCGGACTCTTATTCAATACTGAACCGTTGTTCGTGGTGATTGTCAGGCCGCTGTCGTTGCTGAAGAGACTTTGATCCGCGAGGGCAACCGTCCCGGCGACGTCCGGACCGGTACCGGTCGCTGTGTTGTCGGAGACAATGGTGCTGCTGACATTCAGAGTGCCACCAGTGTGCTGTATGCCGCCACCGTTTCCGGTGGTGGAGTTAAAGGCGACTGTGCTATTGCGAATATCGAAAGTACCATACTGCACTCGGATGCCGCCGCCGTTTGGTGCGGTGTTCCCCGAAATGGTGCTGTTGGTCACCGTAGTGGTGGCTGAACTGTTTTGCGTGATAGCGCCGCCGGCGCTGCTGCTCTTATTTCCGGTAAATGACGAGTTTGAAATGGTAGCCGTGCCACTATAAATGTACATCGCACCGCCGGTCCCGCTGGCGGTATTGCCGATGAACGATGATCCGCTGACTGATAGCGTGCCGGTGGTCCAGAAGTACACCGCACCGCCACTTGCTGACGATGTATTTCCGGAGAACGTGCTGTTGTTGATCGTAATGGTGCCCGTGTACAACGTCGGCATACTGATCGCACCGCCGGTGGATGAGTTGACGTTTCCCGACACGACAACATTATCAAACGTGACACTCGTACCTACGTCAAAAACGGACACGGCACCGCCACCACCAGCTGAACCGCCGGACGTGCTCTTGCCATTCTTGATCGTTATGCCGGTGAAGACATCGTTCGTCGAACCTTTTGTGTTGAATACTGTGACGGCGTTATTGCCGCTGATATTCACGTTGGCCGCGCCACCCGCCGATGTGCCGTCGATGGTTAAATCATGGTCGACCAGAAGCGGCGAGCCCAACAGGATCGTGGTACCGGCCGTAAAAACCACTGCATCGAAATTGATGGTATCGCCAGCCACCGAGCTATCGACGCAGAATCGCAGGTCGCCCAGCAGTCCTGCCCCCGTGCCGGTATCCGTAATGGCGTTCACGGTGAATGTGGCCGGGACTGACCGATCTTCCAAGTACTGCAGTGATGGCCGGCTGAAGCGGCTCCACTTGTTAATTCGGTTGGTGAGTTTGGAAGTGGCGGTACGAGTCCGACGAAACATGTGGGAGTCTCCGGTGATAAGCAGAAGTATTGTGCGAGTTAAGTTAATAGTAACAACCATGTAACACCTAAGTCCACCCCCGCAGCCCGAGAATCTTTGTTTTTCGTCAGGGTCTGACGTTTTCATCTCAGATTTGTTCCTTTTTTTGACCACCCGCGCGCAAGTTCTACAAAAAAGGCCGGTCGCGAAGTTCGCGGCCGGCCTTGGTTTACGGGATTCCAGACTCTCTCGATTAGATCGAGCCGCCGAAGCGGAGTCGGAACTGGATGAAGTCGCTGGCAGCTACCGCGCCATCGTTATCGAAGTCGAACATCTGGAACGGCGGGGAACTGTTGCCCAGAGCCAGGCGGAATTGGATGAAGTCGTTGGCCGCCACGCTGCCGTCGCCGGTGTAATCGCCGAAGATGCGGAAGATCTTCGCCGTGTCCAAAAGCGTCGGAGGTGCCGCCTGGTCGAACAGGAAGTTGTCGCCGCCGGTGCCGTTGCCGTCACCATCGAGACCGCTTCCCGTGAACTGCGCGGCCAATGCATGGAGCGCGTAACGACCATCGGCCAACGAGGTGGCGTTGACCGACCCGCCCGTGAAGGTCAGCGTGACCACCGTGCCCGGCCCGGAGTTATCGACATTCGCCGACAGGGTGACGGAGCCGCCGCCGATCTTATCGAGCGTGAATGCCGCTTCCGGAGTGCCAGAGAACGCTACCTTGGAATCGAACGTGATCGCCACGTCCGACACATAGGAACGTTGAGCCTTATCGACGGCCGTCAGCAACTTCGAGTTGATGGCAACGCCGAGCACCTTCGCGGCCGGTGCCACCACCGGCTGAACCTCAAACGCGCCCATGTCCGCGATGCTATTAACCACGCGGACGAAGCCCGTGCCGCGCTGGTCGAACATCAACGCTAGCGTGGAATTGTCACCGGTATCGATTGCCGGGCTGCCGGCTTTGAGAGCCATCGTCTTGGTGCCGCCGCCGTTCGATGCGAGTGCATCAAGCAGCGGATTCAGCGGCGTTGCCGTCGTGCCCGTCTTGTTGTTGGTGCCACCCACCGCGAGGTTGACGCTGTCGGCCACGCCGACGAGGTTGTAGTCGCCCCCGGTGGTGATTGCGTCGATTGACCAGATGTCGGGTCCGGTTGCCGCGGTGTTGGCGGCAACAATAGTGGAGTCGAGCGTGATGCCGCCCGATGTGGTTGCATT